>DATNGU010000091.1:0-29519 GCA_035605775.1 Solirubrobacterales bacterium
AGCGCCTTCTTCACGGTGACCTTGCCGGTTCGGAGCGCCTTCAGGATCGCCGGGAGCGACCGCACCAGCTCCGGCACGGCGCGCGGGTGGAACTTGCCGCCGTAGGAGTCCGGGAGCAGGTCGGCCTCGTGGAGCAGGCCGTTGCGCTCGATGTTCTTGACGAAGGCCGTCTCGTGCCGATGGCCGTTGTTGCGGTCGTCGATGCCGAACTCGGAGCCCGCGACGCGCCGCAGCCGCATGATCTGGCTCATCGGCGCAACGCCTTTGGGGCACGCTTCGATGCAGTTGAAGCAGTGCGTGCAGTCGTAGATGCCGTGCTCGTCCTCGGCGAGGTCGCGCAGGCGCTCCTCCTGCTGGCCGTCGCGCGGGTCACCGACGAAGCGGTAGGCCTTCGCCAGCGCGGCGGGGCCGATGAACAGCGGATCGACCTCCATCGAGAGGCAGTCCGAGACGCACGCGCCGCACTGGATGCAGGCCATCGTCTGCGTGACGTCGATCATCGCCTCGGGCGGCACGATGTACTCGCGCTCGGGCGGGTCGCCGTCGGGCAGCAGCCACGGGGTGACGCGGCGGATCTTCTCCCAATGGGTCGACTCCATGTCGGTGATCAGGTCCTTGACCACCGGCATGTTCCCCATCGGCTCTATGACAATCGCGGTGTCCTCTGCTCCCGTCCGGTCGCGCTCATCATCACCGGCGATCTCGCGACCGGACTCCCGCGTCCGGGCACCGCTTGCCGTTGCATTGGCGCTCTTGTTCGCCATCTCTTGGGCCTCGCCAATCTGCGTCTTGCAGCCGAGCCCGGACTGGCCGTTGATCTTCATCCCGCAGGAGCCGCAGATCGCGGCGCGGCAGGAGCAACGGACCGAGAGCGAGCCGTCGTCGCGGTCCTTCACCTGCAGCAGTCCGTCGAGGACCGAGAGGGAAGGCTCGAGATCGACGTTGAACTCCTCCCAGTAGGGGCCCTCACCACTCTCGGGCTGGAAACGGCGGACTTTCAGCGTGTAGGTGGCCATCGTCCTAGTACTTCCTCTCTTCGGGTTCCCACTGGGTGATCGTCACCTCTGAGTATGAGATGTCCGGCCCATCGTCGCCCTGCTGTAGGTCGATGTGTTTGAGCCACTCCTCGTCGTTGCGCTCGGGGAAGTCGGTTCTGTACTGGGCGCCGCGGCTCTCCTTGCGCTCCAGCGCGGCGAGGCAGGTGCATTCGGCGTTGTCGAGCATGTAGCCCAGCTCGATCGCTCCCAGCACGTCCTGGTTAAAGATGTCGCCCTTGTCGTCGATGTAGGCGCTTTGGGACTCCTCTTTGAGCCGCCGCACGATCTCCAGCGCTTCCTGGATACCGGCCTCGTCGCGGAAGACCGCGACCTTCGCGTCCATCGTCGTGCCCAGCTCCTCCTTGATCTCTGAGACGCGGCGGCCGGAGCCCTTCTCACGGGCGGCGATCGCCTCGATCGCGTCCTGCTCGACCTCGAGCGTGCCTCCCGTCGGCCGCGAGCCCTCGATCCGCTTGGCGCGGGCGGCGGCGTCAGCGCCAGAGCGGCGGCCGAAGATCAGCGTGTCGAGCAGCGAGTTTGCCCCGAGCCGGTTGCCGCCGTGAACCGATACGCAGGCGGTCTCGCCGGCTGCGTAGAGCCCGGGGACGTCGGTTCGTCCGTCGACGTCGGTCTTGACGCCGCCCATCGTGTAGTGGTTGCCGGGCTTGATGTGGATCGGTTCGCGGGTGATGTCGACGCCGGCGAAGTCGCGGCCGACGAGGACGATCTCGCGCAGCGCCTCGTGGATCCGCTTCTTCGGCACCACGGTGATGTCGAGCGCGACGGTGCCGTCGGGGAAGCCGCGGCCCTCGTTGATCTCGGTCTGCTCGGCGCGGGAGACGACGTCGCGTGAGGCAAGTTCCATCTTGTTCGGCGCGTAGCGCTCCATGAAGCGTTCGCCCTTCGCGTTGAGCAGGTGGGCGCCCTCACCGCGGGCGCCCTCGGTGATCAGGAAGCCCTTGCCCGCCAGCGTCGTCGGGTGGTACTGGATCATCTCCATGTCCATCAGCTTGGCCCCGACCCGGTAGGCCATCGCGATCCCGTCGCCGGTGCAGATCAGCGCGTTGGTGGTCGGCTTCCAGGCCTGGCCGTTGCCGCCGCAGGCGAGGATCACCGCCTTCGCCGTGAACAGCTGCATCGATCCGTCGGCGACGTTGCGGGTGACGACGCCGCAGCACTCACCGTTTTCGTCCATCGCCAGCGCCGTGCAGAACCACTCCTCGTAGCGGGCGACCGAGTCCGAGTACTTCATCAGCTGCTCGTAGAGGACGTGCATGATCGCTTGACCGGTGATGTCGGCGACGTAGTAGGTGCGGGCGGCGGAGGCGCCGCCGAAGGCGCGGGTGCCGAGCTTGCCTTCCTCGTTGCGGTGGAAGGTAACGCCCAGGTGCTCGAGGTGGAGGATCTCCTCCGGCGCCTCTTCGCACATGATCGAGATCGCGTCCTGGTCGCCCAGGTAGTCAGAGCCCTTGACCGTGTCGAAGGCGTGCGACTCCCAGGAATCGCCCGGGTTGAGCGCCGCGTTGATCCCGCCCTGGGCGGCGTTGGAGTGAGAGCGGACCGGGTGGACCTTGCTCAGGATCCCGACCGAGACCCCTTGCTCGGCGGCCGCCAGGGCCGCCCTCTGTCCGGCCAGCCCGGCGCCGATCACCAGTACGTCATGCGTAGGCACGGCGGCGATCCTATAGATGCGAAATCCGACCCCGCGGTCGGATTTGAGGCCTAGAGCCAGTGCCGGTCGAGTCGGCCGATCGATGCCTTGGAGAGGCGTGCCGTCGGCGACGGTGTCGAAGTCCCCCAGCGCATTGTTGCGACCTTACATAGGGCCCATCCCGGCAGGGGGTGAAACGTCTTGTACTTTTCGTTGACTCCCCCCGGGCGCCAGCCCCCCAGCGCACCGAAAAGTTAAGTGGAACCCCCGCCGGGATGGGGCCCGTACCATTGGCCCATGCCTGGCGGTAAACCAATAACGCTCTTCCATGTGCGCGGGATCCGCATCGCCGTCGATTGGTCGTGGTTCCTCGTCCTCTTCCTCGTCATCTTTTGGCTTTCGCAGTTCTACGGCGACGTGCTGGGGGAGAGCAGCTCCTCCTCGACTCCTTTCCTGTTGGCGATCATCAGCGCCTTCGGCTTCTTCGGCTCGATCGTCCTCCACGAGCTCGGCCACGCGATGGTCGCGCTGCGCAATGGGATCGGCATCTCGAGCATCCAACTCTGGATCTTCGGCGGGATGGCGCGGATGGACCGCGAATCGGATGGCCCTGCAACGGAGTTCAAAGTGGCGATCGCCGGTCCGTTGGTAACGCTGGCGATCATCGTCGTGCTAACCGCCGTCGGCCTCGCCGCCGCCGGTGCCGAGGGGTTCCGCAAGGCGGTCCTGATCGAGAGCAACTCCGGTGTCTCCGGTGTGCTGGCGATGGTCGGCTGGCTCGTCTCTATCAACGCCCTCGTCCTCGTCTTCAACCTGCTGCCGGCATTTCCCATGGACGGCGGGCGGGTGGTGCGGGCAATCGCCTGGTGGCGGACCGGAAATCGCACCTCGGCGACGCGGTTCGCCGCCACCCTCGGTCGTGTCTTTGCCTACATCTTCATCGGCGGCGGCCTGCTGTTGGTCTTCACCGGCTATGTCTTCACCGGCGTCTGGCTGGCCCTGATCGGCTTCGTGATCAACGGTTCTGCCCGGGCAGCGACCGCGCAAACGGCGATCTCGGGCCGGATTAGCGACCTTGTGGTCGCCGACGTGATGGACCGCGAGCCCGTGGCGATCTCCGACCAGCTCAGCGTCGAGCAGGCTCTCGATGAGTACTTCCTCCGTTACCGCTGGCCGTGGTTCCCCGTGGTGGACGCCACCCACCGCTTCCTCGGCCTGGTCGTCCGCGACAAAGCCGATGAGGTCCCGGAGACCTCGCGCACCACATCTCTGGTCTCCGACCTGCTTGAGCGCGACGACGGCACCTTCCAGGTCCGCGACGACGCCCCACTCGACACCCTGCTCTCGAACAGCTCCCTTCGCCGCTTCGGCGCAGTGATGGCGGTGGATTCGGAAGGTCGCCTCAGCGGAGTAATAACCGCCGAGCAGGTGGGACGAGCGCTCCGGGACGCAGCAGGTTAGAGGGGTCGGCTAGGGGGCTCCACTTAACTTTTCTGAAGACAGCACGCGGCCGTCCGAGATTGCAGCCGCAGAAAAAGTACAAGACGTTCCGCCCCCTGCCCGACCCCTCTATCGGGTGGGTCGATGGCGCTCGATTATCGAGCTGAAGTTGGTTCCGGCGGGCAGGGTGCCGAAGGCGTTGCCCCAGTCGCCGCCTAGGCGCGAGGCGCAGAAGGCGTCGGCGACGGCGGGATCGCCGTAGCGGACCAAGAGGGAAGCTTGCAGGGCCAAGGCCATGCGTTCCACGATCCCGCGGGCTCGGATTTGGATCGTGTCTACGTCGCCTGGAATCTCCTCGCGAAGAGAGCTGACGTAGGAGTCGAGCCGGGGTTCGGCGCCGGCCCCCTCTAGAACCTCGGCGAAGAAAGCCTCGACTGAGGCCGGGTTCTTGACCATCGCCCGCAGCACGTCGAGGCACTGGACGTTGCCGGAGCCCTCCCAGATCGAGGCGAGCGGAGCCTCGCGGTAGAGGCGTGGCATGCCCGACTCCTCGACGTAACCGTTGCCACCCAGGCACTCGAGGCACTCGACCGCGTGCCAGGGAGCGCGCTTGCAGAGCCAGTACTTGAGCACGGCGTTGGCGAGGCGGCGGAACTCGACCGCCTCCTCGTCGCCGGCCGCGACCTCGTCGTAGGCGCGGGCGAGCCGCATCGCGGCGACGGTCGCCGCCTCGGACTCGACGCAGAGATCGGCTAGCACGTTGCGCATCAGCGGCTGGTTGATCAGATCCACCCCGAACGCGGCGCGGTGGGCGGTGTGGTTGAGCGCCTGCACGACCCCGGCCCGGTAGCCGGTGGCGGCGCCGATCACGCAGTCGAGCCGGGTGTGGTTGACCATCTCGATAATCGTCGGCACCCCGCGGCCCTCCTCGCCGACCATGCGCGCCCAGGCGCCCCGGAACTCGACCTCGCTGGAGGCGTTGGAGCGGTTGCCGAGCTTGTCCTTGAGTCGCTGGATGTGAAAGGCGTTGCGCTCGCCGTCCGGCGTCCAGCGCGGCATCAGGAAGCAGGAGATGCCGGAGTCAGTCTGGGCGAGGACGAGAAAGGCGTCGCACATCGGCGCCGAGCAGAACCACTTGTGGCCAACGATCTCGTACTCGGCTCCCGGCCCGCCGCCGTTGACCGGCTTGGCGGTCGTGGTGTTGGCGCGCACGTCGGAGCCGCCCTGCTTCTCGGTCATCGCCATTCCGCAGAGGGCGCCGCGCTTGCGGTCGGCCGGCAGCGCACGCCCGTCGTAGTCGAGCGAGAGGAAGCGCGACTCCCACTCCGCGGCCAGCTCGGGCTGTTGACGCAGGGCGGGGATCGCCGAGTAGGTCATCGAGATCGGACAGCCGACGCCGCTCTCGGCCTGCATCAGCTGGGTGAACATCGCGGCGCGGGCGACGTGGGCGCCCGGGCCCGGCTCGCGCCAGGGTGAGGCGTGCAATCCGTAGTCGACCCCGATCCGCATCAGTTCGTGCCAGGAGCTGTCGAACTCGACCTCGTCGACGCGGTGGCCGAAGCGGTCGTGGGTGCGCAGCTGGGGCTTCTTCTCGTTGGCCTCGAATCCCCAGCGGATCGTCTGCGAAGAGCCGCAGATCGCCCCCAGTTCGCGCGCTTTCTCCTCGGCCCAGCCGGCGCCCTCGCGCTGCAGCGCCTCTACCAGGACCCGGTCGGCGTCGAAGGAGTTGTAGTCCTCCAGCGGCGGCGGCTGGTTGAAGACCTCATGGGTCTCCCGCGAGGTTGGGCGCTCGACGGTTGCCACACCCCCATTCTCGCAGGAGACCTGCTTTCGAGTCAGGTCGTGACGCCCTCCGGCTCAGGATCGGGACGGATGATCACGGTGTCGGCGACCTCGAGAATCTCGTCAGCCGGCATGTCGACCCGCTCGGCGTGCGCGCGGACCGCCTCGACCCCGCTTGCCTGGTAGATGCAGACGGTGCCGAGCGTGCCGCCGGGCTCGGCGATCACGTAGCTGCGAATCCAGGCGATGTCGTCCGGGAAGTTGCTCTCGGCGACCTGTTTAGAGCGCTCGGCGGTGGCCTCGAGCTCGTCTGGGCTTGCCCAGGCATTTTCCCTGCGAATCACGTACGTCTTCATCTTGCTCCTCCTTGCATCGGGAGGCCGAATTTAGACCACAACCGCGTCTCGACGAAAAGATCCTGTCCTGCTCGGAGGCGGTGATCGTCGACCTGCTCGAGGGCCTACGTCGATAGCATCGCCGCGCCGATGGCGGAGAAGATCCAAGTCAAGAACCCAGTCGTCGAGCTCGAGGGCGACGAGATGACCCGGATCATCTGGTCGTTCATCAAAGAGCAGCTGATCCTTCCGTACCTCGACCTCGAGCTGATCTATTTCGACCTCGGGATCGAGAGCCGCGACGCGAGCGAAGACCGGATCACGGTTGAAGCCGCGGAGGCGATCAAGCAGCACGGCGTCGGCGTCAAGTGCGCGACGATCACCCCTGACGAGGCGCGGGTCGAGGAGTTCGGCCTCAAAGAGATGTATCGATCGCCAAACGGCACGATCCGCAACATCCTCGGCGGCGTCATCTTCCGCGAGCCGATCGTGATCTCCAACGTGCCGCGGTTGGTGCCGGGCTGGACGAAGCCGATAGTGATTGGCCGCCACGCTTTCGGCGACCAGTACCGCGCCACCGACATGGTCGTCCCCGGGGAGGGGACGCTGACCTTGACCTATACGCCCAAGGACGGTTCGCAGCCGGTCGAACTTGACGTCTACGACTTCCCCGGGGGTGGCATCGCGATGGCGATGTACAACCTCGATGACTCGATCCGTGACTTCGCCCGTGCCTCGATGCGTTACGGGCTCGACCGTGGCTACCCGGTCTACCTGTCGACCAAGAACACGATCCTGAAGCGCTATGACGGCCGCTTCAAGGACCTCTTCGCCGAGGTTTACGAGGCCGAGTTCAAGCCAGAGTTCGAGGCGAAGGGGATCTCCTACGAACACCGCCTGATCGACGACATGGTTGCCGCTGCGCTGAAGTGGGAAGGCGGCTACGTCTGGGCCTGCAAGAACTATGACGGTGACGTTCAGTCCGACACGGTCGCCCAGGGTTTTGGATCGCTGGGGCTGATGACCAGCGTGCTGATGAGCCCCGACGGCAAGACGGTCGAGGCCGAGGCGGCGCACGGCACCGTTACCCGGCACTACCGCCAGCACCAGGAAGGCAAGCCGACGTCGACCAACCCAATTGCCTCGATCTTCGCCTGGACGCGCGGCCTCGCCGCTCGCGGCAGGCTCGACCAGACCCCGGACGTGTCACGGTTTGCTTCGACCCTCGAGCAGGTCTGCATCGAGACGGTCGAGAGCGGCAAGATGACCAAGGACCTGGCGCTCCTCGTCGGACCTGGCCAGCAGTTTCTGACCACGGAGGAGTTCCTCGCCGCGATCGACCAGCGCCTGCAACGTGCGATGGCATCTTAGGAACACTTCAAACCAACTACTTCAGGAGACGAATACGTGAGCACCCCCGTCAAAGTCACCGTCACCGGCGCGGCCGGACAAATCGGCTACGCATTGCTGTTCCGGATTGCCAGCGGGCAGATGCTCGGCCCCGACACCCCGGTCGAGCTGAGTCTGCTGGAGATCCCCGACGCGGTGAAGGCCGCTGAGGGCACCGCAATGGAGCTCGACGACTGTGCCTTCCCCCTGTTGCGCCGGATCGACATCTTCGACGACCCGAGGCAGGCCTTCGACGGTTGCAGCGTCGGCCTCCTGGTGGGAGCACGGCCACGCGGACCGGGCATGGAGCGCGCCGACCTACTCGAGGCCAATGGCGGGATCTTCAAGCCGCAAGGTGAAGCGATCGCCGCTGGGGCGGCGAGCGACGTCAGGGTGCTGGTAGTGGGCAACCCAGCCAACACGAACTGCCTGATTGCGATGTCAAACGCCGACGGCGTGCCCGGCGAGCGCTTCACCGCGATGATGCGGCTCGACCATAACCGGGCGATAGCGCAGCTCGCCAGCAAGGTCGGCAAATCGGTCTCCAGTGTCAGCAACATGACCGTTTGGGGTAACCACTCGACCACTCAGTATCCGGACCTGGTCAACGCCAGGGTCGACGGTGCGAGCGCCTGGGACACCATTGACGACGAAGCTTGGATTAGTGAGGAGCTCATTCCTCGCGTAGCCAAGCGCGGCGCCGCGATCATCGAGGCACGCGGTGCGTCCAGCGCGGCCTCGGCTGCCAACGCGGCGATCGATCACGTTCATGACTGGGTTCTCGGTACGGCTGAGGGCGACTGGGTGTCGATGGGAGTGCCCGCCAGCGGCTCCTATGGGATTGAGGATGGCGTCGTCGCTGGTCATCCCTGCAGTTGCTCTGGCGGCGAGTGGAAGGTGGTCGAAGGCCTCGAGGTGCCGGAGTTCTCACGTACTCGCATCGATGCCAGCATCGCCGAGCTACGCGAGGAGCGCGACGCTGTAAGTCAGCTCGGCTTGATCTAGCCGCAAACGCAAAGAGGCCGGCCCCTAAGGCCGGCCTCTTTAAAGCGTTATCCCTGACGCTATTTCGAGGGGAAGTACTGGCGCCCTTTCTTCGTCACCCTTCCCTCTTTCTCCATGTCACCGAGGACGCGGTAGAGGTAATTCGGCTTGATTTTCATCGTCTTGGCGATGTCCGAGGCGCTAATGCCGGGCTTGTCTTCCACAAGGGCCACTGCTTGATCGGCGCGGGTGCCTTTGCGACGACGCCGCGGAGCGCCCGCTTTTTTCGTGCCCGAGCCGCGTGGGCGGCCTGGACGACGGCCAGGGCGGCCGGTCACTTTCCCGCCCAGCTCGGCGAGGGCGCGCTCGAGGCGCTGGCGCTCGTCGTCCAGCTCGGCGAGGCGCTTCTTGACCAGATCGCGAGCCTCGTCGAGTACGTGAGTGGTGCTTGGCATCTCGTTCCTTTCGACCGGTGGGGGGTTGTTACCGGAGTTCCGATTGCAAGTATGGGAACCGCAGTGTTGCACAGTCACTGTGACTGTAAATATGCCACTGGCCATATTGGCCTACCCGAACCTGACTATTTAGACACCTCTTGATGTCGACTCCACTTTAGGCGCTCCACTTCGCTTGCCGCTTGGGTGAGAAAGGCAGCCCAACCCAATGCAGGTGTGTGGTCGCTGCCTTGGTTGGCTTGCGGGCCCGCCGCCACAACAGCTAGGCAGGCAGGTGCCAGACGCTGTCGCCTAGCGGCGCTTCTTCGGCAGGGTGCGGAAAACGACATCCCACAGCGGGGAGGAGACGCCGTAGCCGAAGCGGTGGTCCTGAAAGTGGTGACGCATGTGCTGCTCGCGCAGCCGTTTGCCTAGGTCGGACTTGGGCACGAAGTGGTGCACGTAATAGTGCGTGTAGTCGTAGAAGAGGTAGCCGGCGATGAAGCCGCCGAACAGCGGATAGGCGGCGGGGGTGCCGAATAGGAGCATGAAGCCGAAGAAAAAGAGCGCGGCCAGCGGTATCGAGACGGCCGGCGGCATAACCAGCCGCATCTTGTCGTTTGGATGGTCGTGGTGGATGCCGTGGATGATGAAATGCATGCGCCGCCCGAACGCATTGTCGGGCTCCCAGTGGAAGACAAGCCGGTGCAGCCAGTACTCGGTCAGCGTCCAGATGCCGATCCCGCCGAGGCTGAGCAGGAGAAGCTGCCAGGCGGTCTCGCCCTGGTCAGCAGCAAGCCACTCCATCGCGGTGATCACGGGAATGAAGACGATCGCTGGGATCGCCGGATGTACCCGCGAGAAGAAGTTGAGGAAGTCGCTCTCGAAGAGCTGCGGCGAGGCCGAGAGCTTCTCGGTGCGGTTGTGAGCCTCCATCCGGATCCCAATGGTAGCGACGGCAGCTACGACATTCGCAAGACGCGGGGAAGATGTGAAGAGACTGTGTAAAAGACGTTGCGCTTTGCGGGAATAGGCGTCACGAAAGTGTCACGACGATGGCAAGATGCGCGCCGATGCCCCGCAAGCCAAAGCCGCCCAGTTGCGACGATTGCTACTTTCGCAAGAACCTGCTTTGCGCGCTCGAGCTGGAGGAGCCCTGCACGACCTTTCGGCCCAACCGTCCCGAGGGCCTTGTACCGCCCCGGCAGCCGGTCTTGCTCATGCGTCCGCCGCGTTGGGCAACCCAGTCCCAGACCGCCTAGAGAGGTCGAGGCCACTCCGCTACTCCTCGGCGGGGGCTATGTTTCCCCCTATGCCAGAGCGAGACGTATTTGCCAACTTTGCGCGCATGCGTAGGGAGATGGATCAGATGCTTGGCGGTGCCTGGGGGCGGACGACTTATGTGAGCCGGCGGAGCACCGGGTTTTCGCCCAACGTCGATGTTTATTACTGCGGCGATCCGCAGCGAGCTGTGATTAAGGTGGATCTGGCAGGGGTGGACTTGGACCAGGTCGGAATCGAGGTCAGCGGGCGGCAGCTTGCCATCGTGGGCGAGCGACCGGTGCAAGAGACTGAGGGCCGCGTCTACCAGCAGGTCGAGATCCCCTCGGGTCCCTTTCGCCGCATCGTCGAGCTGCAGGTCGACGTCGACCCCGACTGCGCCAAGGCGACCTACGAAGACGGCGTGCTGCGGATCGATCTGCCGCTGCGCGATCCGTCGCAGACGACCCGCCGGGTGCCGATAGGACGCGACTGATGGAGAGCTCGCCGGTTCTCGAGGTAGTCGAGTCAGAGCTCGACGCAGAGGACGCGATCCGCGCAAACCAGCCGCTGCCCGACGCGCTGCCGGTACTGCCGCTGCGCGAGACGGTTACCTTCCCCGAGACGCTGACGCCGCTCGCAGTTGGCCAGGAGCGCTCGATCAAGCTGGTCGACGACGTGCTCGGCGCTAACCGCATGTTGGCGATGGTCGCAGCGCGCGACCCCGAGGACGAGGAGCCGGGTCCCGCCGGGCTCTACGGCGTAGGCGTCGTCGGTGTTGTCGCCCGCATGCTGAAAGTCCCCGACGGGACGCTGCGCATCCTCGTCCAGGGAACCCAGCGGGTGCGACTAGGCCCGTACGTCGCCGAGGAGCCCTATCTGGTGGCGCGGATCGCCGAGCAGCAGGACGTGGTCGAAGAGGGCCCCGAGCTGGAGGCGCTGACCCGCAACGTGCAGCGCACCTTCTCGGAGATCGTCGAGCACATCCCCTATCTGCCCGAGGAGCTGCAGATGGCGGTGGCCAACATCGAGGACCCCGCCGCCCTCGGCCACCTGATTGCTGGCGCCCTGCGCATCTCGACCGAGGAAAAGCAGGAGTTGCTGGAAGAGGTCGACGTCGCCGCGCGGCTGCGCCGGCTCTCGCAGATCCTCGCCCGCGAGCTGGAGGTCGTCCAGCTCGGCAGCCAGATCCAGTCCCAGGTCCAGTCCGAAGTCGACAAAGGCCAGCGCGAGTTCTTCCTGCGCCAGCAGATGAAAGCGATCCAAGACGAGCTGGGGGAGGGGGACGAGCAGCAGGCAGAGGTCAACGAGCTGCGCCAGCGCGTTGAGGAAGCTGAACTTCCGGGGCACGCGCGCAAAGCTGCCGAGCGCGAGCTCTCGCGACTGGAAAAACTGCCCCCGGCGGCGGCTGAGCATGGCGTCATCCGTACCTACCTCGAGTGGCTGGTAGAGCTCCCTTGGTCGAAACGGACCGAGGACAACCTCGATATCTCCCACGCCCGCGAGGTGCTCGACGCCGACCACTACGACCTGGAGAAAGTCAAGGACCGCATCCTCGAGTACCTGGCGGTGCGCAAGCTGAAGCCCGACTCGCCGGGGCCGATCCTCTGCTTCGTCGGCCCGCCGGGTGTCGGCAAGACCAGCCTTGGGCGCTCGATCGGGAAGGCGCTAGGGCGGGAATTCGAGCGGATATCGGTCGGCGGGGTCCGCGACGAGGCTGAGATCCGCGGCCACCGCCGCACCTATATCGGCGCCATGCCCGGCACCATCATCCGTGCCCTGCGCGATGCCGGCTCGTGCAACCCGGTCTTCATGATCGACGAGATCGACAAGATGGGGGCCGACTTCCGTGGCGATCCTGCTTCGGCGATGCTGGAGGTGCTCGACCCGGCGCAGAACGACAGCTTCCGCGACCACTATCTCGATCTCGAGTTCGACCTCTCCGAGGTCCTCTTCATCGCCACCGCGAACATCCTCGACACCGTCCCCGGCCCGCTCCAGGACCGGATGGAGACGATCGAGCTGGCCGGCTACACCTTGGAGGAGAAGCGCCATATCGCCCGCCGCTACCTCGTTCCCCGCCAGATTGAGGCGAACGGGTTAAAGCCCTCGCAGATCGAGTTCTCCGACTCGGCTCTGACCGCGATCATCGAGGAGTACACGCGCGAGGCCGGCGTCCGCAACCTCGAGCGCCAGATCGGCACGATCTGCCGCAAAGTCGCCCGCGACGTCGCCGAGGGAAAGGCGAAAGGCAAGGTCAAGATCTCGGCGAAGCGGGCGCGGGAGATGCTCGGCCGCCGCCGCTTCTTCGCGGAGCAGCGGCGCCGCACCAAAGATCCGGGCGTCGCCACTGGGCTCGCGTGGACGCCGACGGGCGGCGACGTGCTTTTCATCGAGGCGACCGCGATGCCGGGCTCAGGCAAGCTGACGATCACCGGCCAGCTCGGCGACGTGATGAAAGAGTCGGCTCAGGCGGCGCTCTCCTACGTGCGCGGCCACTGGCGCGAGATCGCGTCCGGTCGGGACGAGAACTGGTTCGCCGAGCACGACATCCACATCCACGTCCCGGCCGGCGCAGTGCCGAAGGACGGGCCCTCGGCCGGCGTAGCGATGACGGTGGCGCTGGCATCGTTGATCTCCGGCCGGCCGGTCCGCAACGACGTCGCGATGACCGGCGAGGTCACCCTGACCGGCCAGGTGCTGCCGATCGGCGGGCTCAAGGAGAAGTCGTTGGCCGCGCAGCGGGCGGGGATCAAGCGGGTGATCGTGCCCAAACGCAACGAAGGTGACGTGGCCGAGATTCCCGAGCACGAGCGCAGCGCGCTGGAGTTCGTCTACGTCGACGAGGTCGCCAGTGCAATCGACGCCGCTCTAGCCTAAACGCTATGGAGGCAGCCGAGGCGCTGGGCCGGGGCGCCCTCTCGACCTACTACGAAGCGATTCGAGAGGTGGCGCGGGCACGCTCGCGTGCCTTCTGGATTGTCGCCGGTCTGACCGTCCTCGCCGCGGGCTTGCGTTTTGCGACCCTCGGCGCCCAGTCCTACCACCACGACGAGATTGTCACCGCCAGCCGTATCCTGCGCGCGGACTTCTGGCACGCGATGGAAGCGGTCGGCTTCAGCGAGTCGGCGCCGCCGCTCTACTACGCGCTGGCTTGGGTCTGGACACAGCTGACCGGAAGTGGCGAGTTCGGCCTGCGCTCGCTCTCGGCTCTGGCCGGGGTGGCGATGGTGCCGGTCGCCTACCTGCTCGGCGCCGAGCTGCGCGGGCGGCGGGCGGGGATCGTTGCCGCAGCGCTGGTCGCGGTCAACCCGATGCTGCTCTGGTACTCGCAGGAGGCGCGCGGCTACGCTCTGCTGGCGCTCTTCACCACCGTCGCCGCCCTCTACTTCGTGCGGGCGCTCGATGGCGGGCGGCGCCGGGATTTCACCGCTTGGGGCATCGCCTCTTCGCTGGCCCTTGCCACCCACTACTTCGCCATCTTCCCGATCCTCTTCGAGGCGGTCTGGTTGCTGCGGCGCCGCGGCCGTGAATCAGTCGCCGGTCTCTGGATCATCCTCGCCGCCGGGATCGCGCTGGCGCCGCTGGCGATCCACCAGATGTCGCTCGGCCACGCCGAGTGGATCGGCGGCCGCAGCCTTGGGCACCGCATCTGGGAGGTCGGCGTCACGTTTGTCGTCGGCGAGACCGGCGACATCATCGCCCGGTCCGAGACCGTGCTGCCCGCGGTCGTACCGTTGCTGGCGATCCTTGCCGCTCTGCTCTTGCTCGCGGCGCGCGGTGAGGAGGGCGAGCGGCGAGCCGGCGGGCGGATGCTGGCGATCGCCGCCGCCACGGTCGCGGTGCCACTGGCGATCGCGTTGCTCGCGCCCGGCAAGGACTACGTGATCGCCCGCAACCTGTTACCGGCTCTGGTGCCGTTGCTGGTTGCCGTGGCGATCGGCACGACACTCGGCGCCGCGCGCCGCCGCGGCGCAGTCGTCGCCTCGCTGCTCGTCGTCTACTCGCTCGGTTTCTGCATCTGGTCGAGCCTCTCACCGGCGTTGCAGCGGCCCGACTGGAACGCCGTCGCGGCGCGCCTCGGGGAGCCGCAAGCGCCCCGGGCGATCGTTACCTGGACCCTGGGGGAGGCATCGTTGCGCTACTACCTCTCGACCGGTTCCTTCCAGGTCCTGCCAGCCGACGGCTACTCCTGGAACGTGCACGAGGTCGACTTCGTCTCCGACGGCCCGGCCCCGCCGGTTCCCACTCGCCTGCTTGGCCCGCGGTTCCGTCAGGTCGGCTACGAGCGGGTCGGCCGCCTCTATGTGAGGCACTACGCGCTGCCAGGGCCCGACCTCGCCCACCTGCGCTTACGGCACCTGCGCAACGTGCAGCTCAACTTTCGTTCCAACGGTGTCCTGCTGGACGGGATTGGACCGGGCTGATAGCGGGAAGTGAATTGGAGTTATCCTGAGCATCCCCCAGAGCAGACTTAGCGAGGAGATGGCATGACCAAGACGAAAAAGGCGGCCCAGGCTGCGGATCTCTATTCCACCGCCCGCGAAAACCCGTACGTGCAGCGCCTGATCGACGACGAAGAGCTGCGCGACAACCTCCGCGACGCCTTCGAAGCCGCCCGCGGCGCCTACAGCCGGGCGACCGGCAACGGCAAGGGCACCGTCAAGGCCGTGACCAGTGACAAGAAGGTGCAGAAGGACCTGCGCACCGCGGCGGAGAGCCTACGCGAGGCCTCCGAGCAGCTACGCGCGCCGAGGAAGCGTAAGAAGAGCCGCCTGGGCCGTCTCATCCTCTTCGGGATCGTCGCCGGGGCAGTCGCGATGGTGCTCAGTGAGGGTGCCCGCAAGACCGTGCTCGACGCTCTCTTCGGCGCCGAGGAGGAGTTCGAGTACACGAGCACGACCAGCATCAACGGCGCCTGACGGCCCCAGGAGTTGTCATACGGCGTCCTCGGTCGGCCGGCTGCGGGTCACGCACTAACTGTGCGCTCCCCTTGCCAGCCTCCCTGCGTCCTTGTCTGACAAATCCTGGGTCTCGTCAGTCGGCACTAGACTGATTCCCTATGGAGGCAGCAACCAAAGAGCGCGAGCTGAGCGGGGAAAAGGCGCAGCGCATCATCGATGCGATGCGCGACAGCGTCGCCAAACGCGGCGCCGCTGGATCCACCTTCGAGCATGTCGCTCGCGAGGCCGGCGTCAGCCGTGGTCTCCTCCATTACTACTTCGGCACCAAGGAGCGGCTGTTGGTCGAGGTCGTCCGCCGCGACGCCGAGATCCGCGTGGCTCGCCTCGACGAGCCGCTGGGCAAGGCCGAGACCGTCGACGACGTGATCGAGGTGCTGGTCGACAACCTCACCGACCTGATCGAGAACGAACCGGCTTTCTTCCTGCTCCTCTACGAGCTCTTCAGCGCCGGGCGGCGCAACCCCGACATCCGCCACGAGGTTGGCCAGCTCTTCGACCGCACCCGCTCACACGTCGCCGAGATCCTCGAAGCGAAGGAGCGCGAGGGCGTGCTCAGCTTGCGCTACGACGCCGAGGCCATCGTCGCGTATCTATTCGCGGTCGGCGACGGCTTCGCGCTGCAGGCTCTCTCCGAGCCCGATCGCAACATCGGCGACGCGCTTGCCGCGGGCGCGGCGTCGGCGCGTTTCCTGCTCGCCGGCGAGTAGGTCCGAGCATCGCCGTTGGCGACTTAGTCGCACATATTGCGACCAACGCGCCACGCGCGTGATCCTCCTCACAGTCTTGGCGGCCTTGCTGAGCAAGGCTGGCTAACCAGCCAATGCACGTCGCGATGATCAAGCTAGCGGGGTTCCTGGCGCGCAGGCGCCTCCTCGTGGTGCTTGCCTGGGTTCTGATCGTCATCGCGGCGCTGCCGCTTGCCGCGCGCCAGACCGAGCACCTGACCGGGGGCGGTTTCGACGTACCCGGCAGTGAATCGAAGGCCGTCGCCGACGCGATGCAGGGCGTGTTCGCCAGCGAGGCGAACGGAATCTCCGTCTTGCTGCGGGCGGCGCCGGACGCAACCGCCGCCGAGCGCGCCGCCGCCGTGGGGCGGGTTCGCAGCGAGGTCGCCCAGACCGACGGCGTCGCCCTGCCCGCGCCGGTCGCACGCAGCGCTCGGATCCAGCTGCGGCGCGGCGACGAGGCCCTGATCCCGCTCAGCAGTCGCGTCTCGCAGGACGAGCTGGTTGACTCCGCCGTGGATCTGCGCGAAGGGCTCGATCCCGGGACGGCTAAGAACGGGGTTACCCCGTACCTCGCTGGCCAGGCGACCGTTTGGGCGGGGATGCAGGAGCTCTCCAAGGAAGACCTGGCCAAAGCCGAGGCGGGCGGCTTCCCGGTCGTCGCCCTGATCCTGCTCGTCGTCTTCGGCTCGCTCGCCGCCGCCGCCCTGCCACTGACGCTCGGCTTCGTCAGCGTCATCGTCACCGGCGCCCTCATCTACTTCCTCTCGCTGCAGATGTCCACCTCAGTCTTCGTCACCAACATGGCCTCGATGATCGGGATCGGCGTCGCCGTCGACTACTCACTCTTCATCCTCGCCCGCTACCGCGAGGAGCGCCGCGATGGCCGCGACTGCGACGAAGCGCGCGCCGAGGCGCTGGCGACTTCGGGCCTGGCCGTCGCTTTCTCCGGCATCGCCGTGATCGTCTCGCTTGCGGGCCTCTGGATGGTCGACAACCAGGCGCTGCGCTCGATGGCGTTGGGGGCGATGACCGTGGTCGCCGTCTCGATTCTCACCGCGACCACCCTTCTTCCGGCCTTGATCGCGATGCTGGGTGACCGGGTGATGCCTGGCGGCGTCGTCGCGCGTGTGCTGCGCTTCGTCAAGTACTCGCTCCTGCGCCGCCCGCGGCCGGCGGCGAACGCTTCCCCCGGCGGCGGAGCCAGCGGCCCCGGCTTCTGGGATAGGTGGGCTCGTCGCGTCATGGCTCGTCCCTGGCTGGCTGTGGCCTTCTCCGCCGGCATCCTCCTCTTCCTCGCCGCGCCGCTTCTCTCGCTGGAAACGGGGACGAACGCGATCCAGCAGTTCCCTAAGGACAGCGACGTCCGCGTGGGCAACGAGCTTGCGGCCGAGCAGGTCGGGGGCGGTGCCGACCCGGTGCAGATCGTGGCTTCGTTCCCGGGCGCCGTCGATCGGGCCGCGGTGACCGGCTTTGCCGCCGAGCTGCGAGCCCAACCCGGCGTTGGCGCGGTCCCGCCGCCCACCTTTGCCGCGGGAGGCGCGTTGATCGAAGCGACCTCCACCGCGCCGAGCGACTCAGAGGCTGCTTCGGCCTTCGTCAGCCGGTTGCGCGATTCGGTCGTCCCGGCGAGCGACCTGGCTGCAGCGGCAGCGGTCGTCGTCGGCGGCGAGACCGCTCGCACCGACGACGCTCGCGCCCAGATCTCCGGCTCGATCTGGAAGATCGTCGGCTTCGTCCTCGCGCTCAGCTTCCTGGTCTTGATGGTGATGCTGCGCTCGCTGCTCCTGCCGTTGAAGGCAGTGTTGATGAACCTACTCTCGATCGGCGCCGCGTTCGGCGTGCTCGTGGCGATCTTCCAGTGGGGCTGGCTCGACAGCGTGCTCGGCTTCGAAAGCCTCGGCGCCCTCGACACGATCAACGTGCCGCTGATCTTCGCCATCGTCTTCGGCCTCTCGATGGACTATGAGGTCTTCCTCATGTCGCGGATCCGCGAGCGCTACATGGAGCACGGCGACAACGAGCGCGCCGTCGCCGAGGGCCTGGCCTCGAGCGCCCGCACGATCTCCTCCGCGGCGCTGATCATGAGTTCGGTCTTCGCCGTCTTCGTCCTCACCGGGGTGCCCTCGATCAAAGAGCTCGGCCTCGGCTGCGCGGTCGCGATCGCGCTCGACGCGACGCTCGTGCGCCTGATCCTGGTGCCGGCGGCGATGAAGCTGTTCGGCGACTGGAACTGGTGGATGCCCTCCTGGCTCGACCGCCTGCTGCCGCGGCTCAGCTTCGAGGGCGGCGGCGAGGCCGAGCCCGAGCCGGCCGAGGCGTAATACCCTCTCGCGTGTGAGCGATGAGATCGCATTCGCCGGAGCTGCGAAGCAGGCGGAGATGGTGCGAGCGGGGGAGGTCTCCCCGACCGAGCTAGTGCGCTTGTGCTTGGGCCGGATCGAGCGGCTGGACCCGCAGCTCAACTCGTTCCGGTCGGTGTTCGCGGAACGCGCCTTGCTCGAAGCCGAGCAGGCCGAGGCCCGGCGGAGCGCCGGTGACGAGCGTCCCCTGCTTGGCGTGCCGATCGCGATCAAGGACTGCGTCGACGTCGCAGGGGACCTGACCACCTACGGCACCGACGGTTTCACCGAGCCGGCCAGGGCGGACAGCGAGATCGTGCGCCGGTTGCGGGAGGCGGGCGCGATTCTGGTCGGCAAGACGACACTGCCCGAGCTGGCGATCTGCGGCTTTACCGAGACCGCGACCTGGGGCGTGACACGCAACCCTTGGGATCTGCAACGCACGCCGGGGGGTTCGAGCGGGGGCAGCGCCGCCGCCGTGGCCGCAGGGCTGGTGCCGATCGCGCTCGCTACCGACGGGGCCGGGTCGATCCGCATCCCGGCGGCTTCCTGCGGCTTGGTTGGGCTGAAACCGCAGCGCGGCCGCGTCTCGCTCGCACCGGACCTTCAACACTGGAACGGGCTCTCGGCCTACAACTGCGTCAGCCGCACGGTGGTCGACACCGCGCTCTGGCTCGACTTGGTCAGCGGCGGCTCGCAGGAGCCCGGCACCCCCGCCCCTCCCGAGCGTCCGTTCGCCGAGGCGGTGAGGACTCCGCCCGGCAAGCTGCGGGTCGCATGGTCGACCGCCCCACCGCGTGCCGCTGCGCCCCCGACGGTCTCGGATGTCGCCAAGGGCGCCGTCGCCGGCACCGCTGAGCTATTGGGATCGCTGGGGCACGAGGTCGGGCAGAGGGATCCCGACTGGGGCGGGATCGGCAACAACGTCACCCCGCGTTACCTGCGTGGGATCGCCGAAGACTTCGCCCGGGTGCCACACCCGGAGCGGCTCGAACGGCGCACCCGCGGCTTTGCCCGCCTGGGGAGGCTGATTCCGGACGGGTTGTTCGAGAAGGCGCGACAGGGCGAAGCCGCGGACGCAGCTCGCGTCAACGCGATCTTCGACTCACACGATGTGTTGATGACGCCGGTTATGGGCGGCACGGCGTTGCCGGTGCGACGCTGGGAGGGCCGCGGCGCGATCCAGACCGTGCTCGGCATGAGCCGCTTCTATCCCTACTGCGTGCCCTGGAACCACCTTGGCAATCCGGCGATGTCGGTGCCCGCCGGCTTTGCCGCCGACGGCATGCCGTTGGCGGTCCAGCTGGTTGGTCGCCCCGGCGACGAGGCAACTCTGATCTCGCTTGCCGCCCAGCTCGAGGCAGAGCGACCCTGGGCGGACCGCCGGCCGCCGATCTCCTAGCGGAACACTTTGCGCAGGCGCGCGATCTCGCGGATCGAGCCGCGCGGGCGGATGCGTCGCTGCAGGATCATCTTCAGCGGGTTGGCTTCCGGCTTGCCCATCGCGACGAAGTCGGCCCAGCTCGCCTCCAGGGTGAGGGTCGGATTGGGCGCCTCACCGGGCTCGACTCGGGTCGAGCCGTTGTCGAGCGTCAGGTGCCAGGGGTCGGCATCGCTGAAGCGATACTGGTAAACCAGCGGCGAGCCGTTGGCCGCCGCCGGGTCGGCGACGCGCTTGACCACGTCGAAGTAGAGGCGCTGCGTCTCCGGCGAGGCGTCTGGGGCGGGTCCGTCGGGCGGGCCGAGGACACCGGCCTCCATCAGCCGAACCTGGCGCGCTGCGACCTCCTCGGCGGAAGCCTCGGGGTCGAAGGGGAAGACTCCGGGCGGCATCTCCTCGGTCGGGTAGCCGATCGTGCGCCAGCGCTGACGGATCAGTTTCAGTCCGAAGGCGAAGATGTCCTCGAGCGAGAAGCCGTAGCACTCGGTGTATTCGCGGTCGAAGTTGGGCGGGTAAAACACTGCCGGCCCGTAGGGGAGCGTTTCGCGCAGCAGCTCGACGACCGCCGCCCGGTTCTCCTCCCAACCGGGGTTGCCTTCCGCCAGCAGTTCGGCGAGCACCTTGACGCCGAAGCCGATGTGGCGTTGCTCGTCGCGGGAGACGTTGCCCATCCCGTCGCTGAAGCCGGGCATCGTTTCTTTGGAAGCGAAGAAGTCCTCGATGAAGTGTTGTCCGGGTTGGGCGAGGCTGCCCTCGACGATCAGGTGGTAGAGGGTGATCGCCTGCGCATACTTGGGCAGCGAGCGGTCCTTGCGCAGTTCCTCGGCCATCAGGTCGAGCCGGTCGAAGATGCCGCGGTAGCCCCAGTTGAGCTGCGGCATGGTGGAGGAGAGGGTCTGCTGGATCGAGTCACCGCCGACCCCAATTACGTCCTTGAAGAAGCGGTGGAAGAAGATCGAGTGGCGGACCTCGTCAACCTGCTGGGTGGCGAGGAAGTAGGACTGCTCCTCGGTCGGAGCGGCGTTGATGTAGGGGGCGAGCGTGTCGGCGACCCGGTCCTCGCCGTAATAGAACATCGAGTAGATCCACATCGCCGAGCGCCGCTGGATGTCGGCGAGCGCCTCCCAGCCCTTGCGGTCCTCGGAGAAGTCGATGTCGTAGGCGCTCCAGTTGCCCTGCTCCCAGCGCTTATAGAGGTCGACGTAGGTGACGTTGTCCATCAGGCTCTGGGATGCGACGCTCATCTCTCTCCTTCGGTTAGGGCGCCGCCGGCGCCTCCGGGGCTGCGTAGAGCCCAGACTAGCGCGATCCTGGCCAGCCAGCCAGTTGTTGCTAGTTGATGTGGATCACGCAGCGGCGGGAGTTTCGATCTCCCGCTTGAGGATCTTGCCGGTTGGGCCCTTGGGCAGGTCGTCGAGGAACCAGACAATGCGCGGGTACTTGTAGGCGGCGATGCGGTCCTTGACGTAGGCGCTGATCTCCTCCGGGCTCAGCTCCTCGGCCTCCATCAGGACGACGGCGGCGCCGATCTCCTCGCCCCATTCGTCATGGGGGACGCCAACTACCGCGGCTTCGCGGATCTTCGGGTGCTCGTAGAGGACTTCCTCGACCTCGCGCGGGTAGACGTTGTAGCCGCCGCGGATGATCAAGTCCTTCTTGCGGTCGACGATGAAGAAGTAGCCGTCCTCGTCGGTGCGGGCCATGTCGCCGCTGTGGAACCAGCCGCCCCGCATCGCCTCCTCGGTCGCCTCGGGGCGCTGCCAGTAGCCCTTCATGATGTTGTGTCCGCGGATCACGATCTCGCCAACCTCGCCTTGGGCGACCGGGTTGTCGTCCTCGTCTACGACCTGCATCTCGACGCCCTCGATCGGCGTGCCGATCGAGCCCGCCTTGCGCTCCATGTCAGGGTGGTTCGAGGAGGAAACTGGCGAGGTCTCCGAGAGTCCGTAGCCCTCCAGCACGACCGCCCCGAAGGCCTCCTCGAAGCCGTGCAGCACCTCCACCGGCATCGAGGCGCCGCCGGTGATGCAGTTGCGCAGCGAGGAGGTGTCGAAGCTGCCGCGCTCGGGGTGGTGCAGCAGAGCCCCGAACATCGTCGGCACACCGTAGAAGTGGGTGACACTGTCGCGCTGGATGGTCTCCAGCGCCTCGCCGGGATCGAATTTGGGGACCAGCGTGAGGCAGGCCCCAACTCGTAGCGAGGCATTCATTCCGACCGTCTGTCCGAAAGAGTGGAAGAGCGGGAGGGCACCCAGGACGACGTCGCCGGCACCCACCTCGCAGGTGGTCCGCGACGAGATCTCGGCGTTGCGCGCCAGGTTGGCGTGGGTCAGCTCGGCGCCCTTCGGCTTGCCGGTGGTGCCGGAGGTGTAGAGGATCACCGCCGTGTCGTCCTCGGCCGTCGCGGCGAGGGCGGGGGTCGGCTCGAGCTCGGCGAGCGTCGCCGCGAAGGCGGCCGGCTCGACCTCGATCAGTTCGGCACCGGCCTCGGCGGCGCCCCCGCGTGCCTCCTCGGCGAAGCCGTGCCAGGCGAGCAGCAGCTTCGCCACGGAGTCCTCCAGGTAGAAGGCGATCTCGCGCCGCTTTAGCAGCACGTTCATCGGCACCACGACGCCACCGGCTCGCAGAACGCCGTAGTAGGCGACCGGAAACTCGGGCACGTTGGGGAGCATCACCCCGACCCTGTCGCCCGGCTTGACTCCTTTTTCGCCCAGCAGCGTCGCGAGGCGCGCGCTGCGGTCGTCCAGCTCGGCGTAGCTCACCGCGACCCCGCCAAGGCGGATCGCCGGCGCGTCGGGCGAGCGCTGGGCGCTCTCGGCCAGCAGCGAAGCGAGGTTGAGTCCCATGCGGTGCGAGCATAGCCCGCCGCCCGCGCAACGGGCAAGAGATCCCGAGGCGCGCGCGGTGCTGCGTCGCGCTAGGCTCGGCCCCACGATGAAGGACCTCGGAGCGCCCACCTCCTTCCTCACCCTGCCGAAGGGGGTGCCCGTGTACTCGAGCGACGGCGAGGAGCTGGGCAAGGTCGAGTACGTGCTCTCGGCCCCCAACATCGACATCTTCGACGGGATCGTGCTCGACACCAGCGTCCTTCCCGGTGGTCACAAGTTCGTCGACGCGCCCGAGGTTGCGGAGATATACGAGGGTGGCGTCGTGCTGACGATCGACGCGGCGGCGGCCGGGAACTTGCCCGAGCCCGGCGCCAATCCCGGATCTCTCGACATCAATCCCGACGATCTCGCGAAGGGCGGGAGCAACAGCAAGCTGCGCCGGGCCTGGGACCTGATCTCGGGCAAGGGCTGAGGCTATCGCTGAGGGACCGCGTTGCGCGCGGTTTAGGGTCGAGCCGGGTCGGCCGCGACCCGTGTTGGGTCGATCGCCGTGCCACCTGCGTCCGCGTTGCGACGGCTCATCGCCCAGGCGAAGAGGCCGCCGGTGAAGAGCATGAAGGTGGCATAGACGGCGGCGGGGATGGCCACGTCGGTGGCAAGCGTGGCGCCGACCGCGATCGCAAGCGCCGAGTTGTGGATCCCGAGCTCGAGTGCGATCGCCGTCGCTTGACGGTCGTCGAGCCGAGCCAGCTTCGAGATCGTGAAGCTGAGCAGCATCGCCGCGACGTTGAGGGCCAGCGCGGCGCCGGCGACGTCGGCGACGTTCTCGGCCACCGTGTCGTACTCGCTGGCGATCGCTCCGAGCACGACGATCGCGAACAGGCTGAGCGCGCAGCGGCGCACCCGCGGGTAGGCGGCGTCCACCAAGGCGTAGTTTCGCCGCCGCATCTCCATGCCGATCGCGACCGGCACGATCGTGATCGCGAAGACCCGTGCGACGACGCCGAGCATGCTCACGTCGCCGATGTCGGTGGCGCCGAAGTGGTTGGCGGAGAGCTCGAGGAAGAGGGGAACCGTGATCATCGCGCAGACGCTGCTGATCGCGGTCATCGTCACCGACAGCGCCGTGTCGCCGCGCGACAGGTGCGTCAGCATGTTGGCCATCATCCCGCCGGGCGAGGCGCCGAGCAGGACGAGGCCGACCGCCAGCGTCGGCGGCAAGGCGAAGAGCTCGGCCATCGCGACGGCGAGCAGCGGCGAGAAAAGCGCCAGGTTGAGCATCCCGATCGCGACCCCGCGCGGCGCCACGAGCACCTGCCGGAAGTCCTCCCGGGTCAGGGTCAGGCCGAGGCTCCACATGATCACCGCGATCGCGGCGGGGAGCAGGAGCGAGGTCAGGATCGGACTGTCCATCGCCTCGACCCTATTGCGCGTTTGGCGGGGAAGTCGATCTGAGCCGAGTTTGCTTAGGATGCCCGCAGTGAAGACGCCGATGCTGACGATCGCAGTGTGCGCGGCCCTGCTGGTAGCGGGCTGCGGGGGGGACGACGACTCCTCGACCGAGTCGGCCGCTTCCGCGGAAGCGACGACGACCGAATCCTCGGCCGCCAAGACCAAGCCCAAGGTCACCGTGCCGAAGGGCGCTCCGCCGAAGCAGCTCGAAGTCAAGGAACTGGAAGAGGGCAGCGGCGCCGAAGCGAAAGCCGGCGACGAAGTCACCGTCCAGTACGTAGGCGTCAACTACAAGAACGGCAAGGTATTCGATTCCTCCTGGAGCCGCAACGAACCCTTCAGCTTCGGCCTCGGCGCCGGCGAAGTGATCCCCGGCTGGGACCAGGGCGTCGAAGGGATGAAGGTCGGCGGTCGGCGCGAGCTGATCATCCCGCCCGAACTCGCCTATGGCGAAGCTGGCGCTCCCCCCGCAATCGGTCCGAACGAAACGCTCGTGTTCGTGATCGACCTGCTTGAAGTCAAATAGCAAAGCGATCCTCGCCGAGCGCCTGACGGCGCAGGCACTCTCCGGTCCGCCCCTGAGCGACCCCGTCGCGGTCGCTGAGCGCCTGCTCGCCGTGCAGGGGCAGGATCCACGCGGTTTCCGGCTGGCGGTCCGCGTCCGCACCGAGGGCCTGACCGCGGCCGTCGTCGAGCGGGCACTCGAGGAGCGCGCGCTGCTCGTCACCTGGCTCAACCGTGGCACCCTGCACCTGGTCCGCAGCGAGGACTACCCGTGGCTGCAGGCGCTGACCACGCCGCCCCTGCTCACCTCCAGCACCCGCCGCCTGAGGCAGGAGGGCGTGAGCGAGGCGAAGGCCGAGCGGGCGATGGCGGCGATCGAACGCGCCCTCGCCGGCGAGGGGCCGCTGACGCGGGCCCAGCTGCGTGAGAGGGTCGACGCCGCCGGGGTGCGAACCGAGGGCCAGGCGATGCTCCACCTGCTCTTCCTCGCCGCCCTGCGCGGGATTGTGGTGCGGGGGCCGATGGTCGGCAAGCAGCATGCCTACGTCCTGGTGCGCGATTGGCTCGGCTTGCAGCAAGCGGTGGACCGCGAGATGGCTCTGGCCGAGCTGGCCCGGCGCTACCTGGTCGGCCACCAGCCCGCGAGCGATCGCGACCTCGCCAAGTGGGCCGGGCTGCCGTTGCGCGACGCCCGCGCCGGCCTGAAGGCGATCGGCTCCGAGGTCGAGGTGGGGGAAGGGGGGCTGGTTCGCCTCGCCAAGCGGGGCGAGCCGCGGGAGCTGCCACCTCCCCGACTGCTTGGCGCCTTCGACCCGGTCCTGCTCGGCTGGACCTCGCGCGAGCCAATCCTCGGCGAGCATGAGCCCCGCGTCGTCACCGGTGGCCTCTTCCGGCCTTTCGCCGTGGCCGGGGGCCGCGCGGTCGCCGGTTGGAAGTGGTCGAAAGAAGAGGTGATGCTCGACCCCTACGACCGCCTTTCCGCCCAGATCGCCGCAGTCCTCGAGTCCGACGCCGGCGATGTCGCCAGGTTCCTCACGTCGGCTTGACGGGTTAGCCCAGCTTGGGGCTGCGCCAGGGCTGGGCCAGACGTGACGCCAGGTCGTCCGCCAGGCCCTCGATCGGGACCCGGGCCTGCTCGAGCGAGTCGCGGTCGCGGAGGGTGACGGTGTCGTCTTCCATCGTCTGGTGGTCGACGGTTATCCCCCAGGGGGTGCCGATCTCGTCCTGGCGGCGGTAGCGCTTGCCGATCGAGCCGCCCTCGTCGAACTCGGCGGGGATGCGGCGGCGCAGCTGCTCGAAGATCTCACGGGCCTTCTCCGGCATGCCCTCCTTGGAGACGAGCGGGAGGACCGCGACCTTGACCGGGGCGAGGCGGGGGTGGAGGCGCAGCACCGTGCGCTGGCGGCCCTCGACCTCCTCGACCTCGTAGGCGTCGACCAGGAAGGCGAGGGTGGCGCGGTCGGCGCCGGCGGCGGGCTCGATCACGTGGGGGACGTAGCGCTCTTTGGTCTGCTGGTCGAAGTACTCGAGCTTTTCGCCGCTGAACTTGGCGTGCTGGGTGAGATCGAAATCGCCGCGGTTGGCGATTCCCTCGAGCTCCGACCAGCCGATCGGGAAGAGGTACTCGATGTCGCTGGTCGCCGAGGAGTAGTGCGAGAGCTCGTCGCCGCCATGGGCGCGCACCCGCAGCAGGTCCGGGCGGATGCCGAGGTCGGTGTACCAGCGCTCGCGTTCCTCCATCCAGAGCTTGTGCCACTTTTCGGCTTCGGCGGGTGGGACAAAGAACTCCATCTCCATCTGCTCGAACTCGCGGGTGCGAAAAATGAAGTTGCCGGGGGTGATCTCGTTGCGGAAGGACTTGCCGATCTGGGCGATGCCGAAGGGGGGCTTCTTGCGGGCGAAGCCGAGCACGTTCTTGAAGTTGATGAAGATGCCCTGCGCGGTCTCCGGTCGCAGGTAGACCTCCGAGCCCTCGCCCGCCACCGGGCCGACGTGGGTCTCGAACATCAGGTTGAACTGGCGCGGCTCGGAGAGCTCGCCGCCGCACTCCGGGCAACGCAACTCCTTCTCGAGGTCGCCCCCCTCGGCTTCCACCGCCTCGCGCAGGTGGTCCTCACGCCAGCGCTTCTTGCACTTGCCGAGGCACTGCACCAGCGGGTCGGTGAAGCCTTCCAAGTGGCCCGACGCCTCCCAGACCCGCGGGTGCTGGAGGATTGCTGAGTCGAGCGCAACGATGTCGTCGCGCTCCTGCAGCATCGCCCGCCACCACTCGGCTTTGACGTTGTTCTTCAGCAGCACCCCGTAGTGCCCGTAGTCGTAGGTCGAGCCGAGGCCGCCGTAGATCTCCGAGGAGGGGAAGACGAAGCCGCGCCGCTTGCAGAGCGCGACGATCTCTTCCATCGAAGTCTCCTCGCTGCGGGTGTCCTGCCCGACGCTTGCCATGGCGGAACCGTACCGGGCTGCGATAATCCGGCATCCCGTGCCTATCTACGAGTACAAGTGCACCAACGGCCACGTCTTCGACGTGATCCAGAGAATGGCCGACGAGCCGCTGACCGAGTGCCAGGAGTGCGGTGCCCCGGCGGAGCGGGTTCTGCACCCCGTCGCGATCCACTTCAAGGGGTCGGGTTTCCACAACACCGACTACGGCAAGAAGTCCACGGTCTCTGCCAACGGCAGCTCCGACGACGCTTCCAAGAGCTCGAAGGACTCCTCTGACTCGAAGTCCTCGGGCTCGACCTCGAGCGACTCGAAATCTCCAGCCAAAGCCGAGTAGACGGTCAACGGGCGAATGGGGTCGCCTCGCCGATGCCTCGCGAAGCGGCCCCAGCAGGGTGATTCTTAGCCGCGAAGCGGCACCAGATTCCACCGCCGAAGGCGGTGGCGGGCACTCGGCGAGGCGACCCTATTCGCCCAGGAGCTTCTTCACGGCTCGTCGCCGCTCGCTGTCCGGCACTTCGATCGAGCCGCCGGGGCCGTCAAGGGAGCAACCGGAATTCGCTCCTGCGCAGAGCACGTCGGCCTTGCCGTCGCCGCCGATCGCCGCCGCGAGAATCAGCTGCGGCATCGTGAAGAAGCCCATGTCGCTGACGAAAGCCTTTGGCGCGTTCCAGCCGATGATCGGGCCCTTGACGAAGTTGTAGGGAAGGCGGAGCGGGTCGGTGAGGCGTCCCTTGATCCCGCTGATCACCGCTTGCTGGGCCCGCTCGCGATCGAGGTCGTCGTAGCCGAGGGAGTAGGCGCTCGACCCGGGTCCGGGGCACGGGCTCGGCTTGCGGATGCGCGAGTAGATCAGCGCCTTTTCGCCGTTCAGCGTGTTCTCGCCCTTGCGGAGGCGCACGGTGCCGCCGCCCTGCCCGCCGCCCGCCCCGCCTGAGATATCCGCGCAGAGCTTCTGCGGGACGTCGACCTTGACCCCGCCGACCGCGTCGATCAGATCTTCGAAGCCGGGGAAGTTGACGATCGCGACATGGTCGATTTCGATCCCGAGAAAGTCCTCGACCGCTTCGATCTCCGCCCCTCCGCCGCCGAAGGCGTAGGCACCGTTGATCTTCCCCGGGCTCTGGCCAGGGATCTCCGCGTAGCTGTCGCGCGGGATTGAGAGTTTGCGGAAGGCGCCGCCGCCGGCGCGGATCAGCATCAGCGTGTCGGCGCGGAATTCGCCGAACGAGCACTCGCCGTGCGGGGCGTCGCCGTGCGCCTGCTGATCGAAGCACTCCTGGGAAGGCGCTGCGCCTGGATCCTTGCTGTCGGGTGGACGGGCGTCGGTGCCGAGCACCAGGATCGTCTGTGCGCTCGGGAGCAGGAGCGGGTCGCCGTGCAGGGTGGACTTCGCCTCGCCGGAGAGCTTGAACGCCTGCAGCTGGGCAGAGACCGCGAAGGCGAGAAAGCTGAGCAAGATCCAGCCGAATGCGGCAATGCCGACCCATTTCAGGGCCTGCCGCATCCAGGGCCGGGACGGCCGGGGCCCGCGCTCCCGCTTTGGCCCCCCGGGCCTCCCCGGCAGTTTCGGGGGGCGCCAATCCCGCTCGCGCAGACCGGAGAGGTCGGGCTTGCGGAAGCGCGAAAGCAGACCCCGGCGGGCTCGGTAGACCTTGTAATCGGGCGGCCCGGGGGGCCGCTGCTCGCCGTCGCCAACCATGAAAGGGTTAGGAATCATGCCGATACCCGCGGTCGCCCGCGACACGAGATGAGCCAGGCCGAAGCGATAGGCGTCGATCTGGGTGGTACGAAGATGCTGCTAGGCGTCCTCGACGGCGACTCGAAAACCGTCTGGGAGAGCCGCGAGCGTTCCGCCGGCGAGAGCGAGGAGGAGCTGGTCGAGCTGCTTGTGCGCGAGGTCGAGGAGGCCCGGGCAGAGCACTCGGGCGTCAAGGCGATCGGGATGGGTATCCCGGCCACGATCGACCACGAGAAGGGTCTCGCGGTCGCGGCGGTCAACCTTCCGATCGAAGATCTGCCGATCCGCGATCTGGTGGTCGAACGAACCGGCTTGCCCACCTTTGTCGACAACGACGCCAACGTCGCGGCCCTGGCCGAGCATCTCTTCGGCGCCGCCCGCGGAACCCAGAATGCGGTGATGCTAACGATCGGAACGGGGATCGGCGGTGGCCTCATCCTCGGGGGCGAGATCTACCGCGGTTCGACCGGCGCCGGCGCCGAGCTGGGTCACATGGCGATTCAGATGGATGGTCCCGGTTGCCAGGGGAATTGCCCCAATCGGGGGTGCGTGGAGGCGCTCGCCTCCGGCACCGCGCTGGGTCGCGAAGGGCGTGCGGCGGCCGAAAGCAAGCCAGATTCGGCGCTCGGCAAGCTACTCGCCGCAGGGGAGGACGTCGACGGCAGGGCTGTCACCGTTGCGGCGCAGGAAGGGGACGAGACCGCGGTTGAGGTCTTCGACCTGATCGGCAGCCGCCTCGGCGTCGCCCTGGCCAGCTTCGCCAACATCTTC
>DATNGU010000092.1:0-2831 GCA_035605775.1 Solirubrobacterales bacterium
CTGGATGCCTTCCTCGGTAGTTCTATCGTGGAGGTGCTGCCAGTCGATGCCGCAACCAGCCGCCACTACGCGGAGATAGTCGCCGAGCTACGTAAGGCAGGAACGCCTGTCCCCACCAACGACATCTGGATCGCCGCCACCGCGGCCCGCAACGGCACCACGGTCCTGACCTGCGACGACCACTTCGAACGCATCGGCCGGGTCGGCTCAATCGTCATCGACGGCTGATCGCGCTTCGACGCACACCGAGCGGGTAGCTTTGGCGTATCGCGTCCAGATCACTCATAGCGGGCGCTACCGGTTTCGTCGGCGGCCGCCTTGCGGCTTCGTTCGCCGCCTCGGGAGTACCCGTCCGATGCCTGGTTCGCGACCGTTCCAAGGCGGCGCACCTCGAGTCGCTGGGCCTCGAGGTTCGCGAGGCCGACGTGACCGACGCGGAAAGCCTCGAGGGGGCCGGCAGCGGCGTCGACGTCGCCTACTTCCTCGTTCACTCGATGGCCGGCGGTGGGGGCTACGCCGAGCGCGAGCGGCTGGGGGCGCGCAACTTCGCCCGCATGGCGTCGCGCGAGGGAGTCGAGCGGGTCGTCTACCTCGGCGGCTTGGGGGAGGAGGGCGCCTCTGAGCACCTGCGAAGCCGCAACGAGACCGCACGGGCCCTGGCCGCCGCCGGACCCCCGCTCACCTACTTTCGGGCGGCGATGGTGGTCGGCGCCGAGAGCGAGTCCTACCGAACGCTGCGTTACCTGGTGGACCGATTGCCGGTGATGATCGCGCCGTCCTGGCTGCACACGGACACGCAGCCGATCGGAATCGAGGCCGTGGTCGAGTACCTGCGCCGGGCCCCTGAGATTCCGGAGTCGACGGGGAGGGAGGTGCAGATCGGCGGTCCCGACGTCCTCACCTACGCGAAGATGCTCGACCGGATGGCGGTGGTGATGGGGAAGCGCCGCCGGCCGAAGATCCCGGTGCCTTTCGTTACGCCCTGGCTCTCGGCGCTCTGGCTCGGCCTTGTCACTCCGGTCGATACGAAGGTGGCACGACCCCTGGTCGAGGGACTGACCACGGCGACCGTGGTCACCGACCCCTCCGGTGCCGAGCCGTTCGGGATCTCACCGGCACCGTTCGACGAGACGCTGCGGCGCGCGCTCCGCGAGGAGGAGCAGTGAGTTGCGCTTGGCGTTGTCTCGACTGCGAAGAGGCCGCTGCCGAACTCAGACGTTTCCGGGTATCCGGAGCTGGGTAACCAGGCGGCATGACTCCAAGCTCAATAGTGGTAATTCTCATTGGAATCGTCCTGGCGCTACTCGTCAACTACATCCTCGGGATCATCGTGATCCTGATCGGGTTGGCGATGCTGCTGATGCCTATGCTCGGCGGTACCAGGCGCCGCGTTTAAACCGGCCATCGGCCAGAATCAAGGCCGATGGCCCCGTGGAAGCTGCCGGTGATCGTTGCCGCTATCGCGGTGCCGATCGTCGGCGCTTTCGCGTTGGGCGGGGGCGGGGTGGGCGTTGCGGTAGGGGCCTTGTCGGCGGTTGCGATCGTCGTCGTGGCGGCGCGGCAGCGTCCGCGTGGACCGATAGGTGAGGCGCCCGCCAGCGACGGCCGGCGCCAGGTCCTACTCGTCATCACCTGCGCTGTGGAGGAGCCGGCGGTGGTGCGCAAGATCGCCGTTGCCGCCGGTCTGGGTGGTGAGGGGGACGATGCCGCGGTTCTGGTTCTCTCGCCGGCCAGGATCGGTTTCCTCGACCGCTGGGCATCCGACGTCGAAGGTGCGCGGCAGACGGCCCAGCAGAACCTTGTCGCCACGGTGGCGGCGCTCGCCAAGGCTGGCATTGCCGCCGAGGCGCGAGTGGGTGACGAGGACGTGGTCCAGGCCGTCGAGGATCAGCTGCAGAGCTTCCATGCGAGCGACGTAGTTCTGGTCAGCGGCGACGGGGACGATGGCGATGCGAGCGTTACGGCTGAACTGGAATCCCGGCTGCGAGCCGACTTCCATCACGTCGTGCTCGACGGCGGCTGACCTCAGCAGGCGCGGGCGCGGGCGGCACTGCGCACGACCTGGAAAGCGCTGCCGGGAATCCGCTTCAGCTGGCTCAGGTTCTCGTCGTCCCAGCGCTTGTCGCTGGTGCCGCTGAAGAACCAGTTGGAGCCGTTGTCGGCGACGATCATGCCGTAGTGCTTCAGCGCTTCGGCGATCGTCTTCGCGCCGCCGCTGAACCCCCCGAGCCCGTAGCCGGCCTTCAGCCGCAGCCGCGTCCCCATCGACGGTGCGTTCGGGTTGCCGGTGTCGCCGGCGCAGTGCGAGGCGGGGTGGACCCAGGCGTCGCGGGTGCTGTCGAAGGTGACGCGGATCGCGTGGTCGAGGTGGCCGGAGGCGACCTCGTCGTGACGGACCAGGCCAGGGAAGATCGGCAGGCCGGCCGCGTCCGCCGAGGTCCAGGAGTCGGGGCGCAGTGCGTTCGAGCGCAGGTCCCAGCGGGCGCCCGAGTCGGCGTTCCAGCGGGGCCGCCCGCTGATGGGGAAGGCGCGGTAGAGCTCGAAGAGCGTGCAGTTGGAGCGGTCGACGGCGAGCACGTGCCGGTCGCCGTCACTTCTGCGCCCACCCTCAACCGGGGCGCCAGCCGGGATCGGGAACGGACCCGGGTCGCTCTCGCTGCCGTAGGCGGTGTAGTGGACCGGGAGCTCGAACTGCCCGGGGCCGACCACCACGTAGGGGAAGCCGTAGGTGGGGGGTGAGCCGAAGTCGGGGTGGAGGAAGTTGCCGCCGTTGGCGTTGATGTAGGCGATGGTCGCGGCGGAGTTTGGGGCAACGGGCGCTTTCGAGATGT
>DATNGU010000093.1:0-6754 GCA_035605775.1 Solirubrobacterales bacterium
TGGAACGGGGTGCGCAGTGGACTGTCAGGCTCTTCGACTTGACGCCGGGCGGGGTAGGACCGGGTCGCCTCCGGTGCCAGGAACTCCTCCTCCCAGGCAGCGACGCGGTCTTCAAAGGTAGCCGTGAGAGACACCTCTCGATCATAAGGAGGCGGGGAGGGACTTGGCGGAGCCTCCATGCTGTTGCTCCGCCAAGTCCCTCCCCGCCTCCCCCTATGCCGCTGCTCTTAGCTGGACATGAGCGTGATGCTCGAGCGTCTCGCCGACCGCTCGCTCCACCTGGCGCAGTTCGCGCTCGCCGGCATCCGGCGCTTCGGCCAGTGGCCTGGCGATCGATTCGACCATGAAGCGATGGGCCTCCTCGGAGAGAGGGAAGGAGCCGGCCTCGCAGCTGGCGCAAACGACCCCGCCCGCGGCGCCCGAGAAGCCGACTAGGTGCTTCGCCTCACCACAGCGGGAGCAAGAAGCGAGCTCGGGCGAGAAGCCGGCGACCAGGGCCAGCTTGAGACGAAAGGAGAGCGCCGTTGCCAGCGAGGCAGCCTCGGTCGCCGTGGGATCGTCGAGCAGCGACAGATAGCGACTGAGCAGGTTGTAAGCAGGCTGGTTCGGCTCGGCCGAGTCGAGCAGGCGCAGCACCGCGTCACAGGCACGCGCGCCTGCCGTCAGGCCCGGCCCCGAGGAGCGCAGGCGCGGGTAACCATCGACCGTGTTTGCCTGGGTCACCGTAAGCAGCTCACCCCGCCCTTCGTGTAAGAGCAGGTCGAGCCTGAAGAATGGCTCCAGGCGGCCACCGAAGCGCGATTTGGGCCGACGCGCACCCTTCGCGATCGCACCCACCCGCCCCCGCTTTGCCGTGTAGAGATGGAGGATGCGGTCGGCCTCGCCGTAGCGGATACTGCGCAGGACGATCGCCTCCGTCTTCAGCGTCTTGCCGGCCATGACCGATCTACGTTGAACGAGGGACCGGACGGCGACGACGACGGGGTTTGCGGCGTAGCCGTACCTGGCAGGCCCGGCAGAAGTAGGTGGAGCGCCCGGAGACGACAATCCGCTCGATCGTGCCGTCACCGCGAGGGCAGGGCTTGCCCTCCCTGGTGTGGACGAGGAACTCGTCCTGCATACGGCCTTTCTCGCCGCGTCCGTCGCGGTAATCGTCGATCGAAGCGCCACCGCCATCGACCCCCGCTTCCAGCGCCGCGACGACCGCGTCGCGCAAAGCCTCATGGTGTTCAGGCCGCATCGAGCCGGCGGGAGAGAGCGGGTGCAGTCGGGCCCGGAAAAGCGCCTCGTCGGCGTAGATATTGCCAACCCCCGCGATCTTCGACTGGTCGAGCAGGAAGGACTTCAGCGGCGCCGTGCGACCGGCAGCAATCTCGCCCAACGCAGCGGCAGTGAACCCATCCGAGAACGGCTCGACTCCGAGGCGCTCGAAGCGAGCCTCGAGGCCGGAGTCCTCGATCAGGAAAGCCTCACCGAAGCGGCGCGGGTCGGTGAACCAGACCTCGCGGCCATCGTCGAGGATGAAGCGGGCGCGCAGGTGGCGCTCTGAGGTCGAGCGCTCGCCCTCGTAGAGCCTCATCCCCTCGGACGGATCGAGCTTGTCTTCTCCTTCGACCAGTACCAGGTTGCCGGTCATTCGTAGGTGCATGACTAGGGTTTGACCGCCCGCCAGCCCCAGCAGCAGATACTTGCCGCGCCGTCCCAAGCCTTCGATCTTGCGTCCCGCCACGGCCGCCTCCAGCTCGGCTGGGGGCCTTGGCCGGCACCAGCGTGCGTCGAGCACCTCCAACCGCTCGATCCACCTCCCTTCCAGCTCCGGCTCGAGCTGACGGCAGACGGTCTCGACCTCGGGCAGCTCGGGCATCCGCCCGGTTCTATCAGCCCTCGACGGCCCGCGGGTGCGCCTGGAAATAGACCTCCTTGAGGCGTTCCCCCGAGAGGTGCGTGTACATCTGCGTCGTCGCGATGTCGGCGTGGCCGAGCATCTCCTGCACCGCTCGAAGGTCGCATCCCCCGGCCAGCAGATGCGTGGCAAAGCTGTGGCGCAGCGTATGGGGGCTCATCTGCCCCGCCAGACCGGACTCGCGCGCATGTCGCTGGACGATCTTGTAGAGGCCCTGGCGACTTAGCGGGCCGCCGCGGAAGTTGACGAACAGCTTCGCCTCGTGGCGCTCGCCGACCAGCTTTGGCCGCCCTCCACGCAGGTAGGCAGAGATAGCCGCGATCGCTTTGCGGCCAAGCGGGACGATTCGCTCCTTCGAGCCCTTGCCGCGCGCCCGCAGCAGCCCCTCGCGCAGGTCGAGGTCGGACATCTCCAGTCCGATCGTCTCCGATGCCCGCAACCCACACGCGTACATAACCTCCAGTAGGCCCCGATCGCGCAGAGTCGTCGGCTCGCTCCCACGCGGAGCGGCGAGCAGCTTCTGTACCTCGGCGTAGTTGAGGACCTGGGGCAGCTTTTTGGCCCGGCGCGGCGCGCTCAGCGCGGCGGTCGGGTCGTCGCCGATCAGCTCGTCACGGCGCAGGTGCTTGTAGAAGGAGCGCAAGCAGGCGGTCTTGCGATGCACGGTGGCTGCAGAGCAGGCCGGCCGGCCGTTGCCGGTCGCCAAGTCAGCGAGGAAATCACCGATATCCGCCGGTCGCGCGGCCAACGCGTCGATCTCATGCTCGGAGAGGAAGCCGCCGTACTGGAGCAGATCGGTGCGGTAGGCGTTGAGGGTGTTGCGGGAGAGCCCCCGCTCCAGCTCCAGATAGGAGAGGAAGTCCAGGACCAGGCCCTCGAAGCGGGCCTCTGTCGGGGATTGAGGTGCGACTGTGATGGCCATGCGGGGTGGTTCTCCCGCGTCGGCCTCATTCCTCGCGGCGCAAGGCGACGCCCGCGGCGAGCGGCGCGGCGAAGAACAGTGGGTCCTCGTCAAGGCTGCGACCCATCGTTCGTGACGGAAGGCCGGAAGCAGCGTAGCCCGCCAGGTCGGCCGGGGCCTCCTGGAGCTTGTGGCGCCAGGCAGAGGCCTCTGCCAGCTGAGCCATCACAACCGGATTGCCCGCCGGCACCGCAATTTCGACAGCACCGAGCAGCATCTGCATCACGGTCAGGGTGTGGTGGCTGACCTCGCGGTGGCGCTCGCGGGGATCGGCGGCGGAGAGGCGAGGCGAAAGCATGGTCGGGAGGCCGAGGGCTAGCGACGCATGAGCGCTGTCGAGCGCGGCCATGCCGCCGTGCCCGAGCCGCGTCTCCGAACCGATGATTCCCGGTCCGGGCCCGACGATCGCCGTGTCCCAGCCCAACTTCTGGGCGGCCGCGTCGAGCGCACCGGCGACCGAGAGCGCCTCGTGTTCGCCACCATAGGCAGGAGCCGCGGTCACGTGGCTACAAATCAGACCCCGCTCGCGAAGCTCAGCGAGATCTCGGCTCATCGAACCGGGCAGGGCGCCGCCGCCCGTCTGCACATAACCGATCCGTCGTGGCTCGTCCTGCGCCACCGCCCATGCAGCCGGGGCAAGGTGGCCGTGCAAGGGGATGACGAGCACCGGCATCAGCCGTCCGACTCGTTCCGATGCGCCTTTTGTACCCTCAGCGTCCGAAAGACGCACCGGAAGCTCGAGCGGATCGACGGGGTGCTGCAGGGACGTGTAGTTGAGCTTCATCACGTGCTCGCGGCTGTCGCCGCTCGCCCTGAGGCCGCGAGTCAGGTTGACGTGGACGACGTCAAAGCCACCCGAGCCGAGTTCGAGGTCCACCGCCGCAACGTTGACGACGACCTCGTCGCCCTCGCGCATCTCCCCGAGCAACACCGCGTCCGCCCAAGCCGCTCGCCGCTCGCCATCGACGTCGACCGTCAGTGGCTCCTCGGCGACGACGACGCCGCGGCGAAGCTTCAGTCGGCCGCTCACTCCGCTGACATCTCAGTGCCAGCCTCGGCGACGATGCCCTCGCAGACCTCCAGCATTGCGTCGAGGTTGCGGGCGGAAACGCTCTCATCCGGCGTGTGATTGGCCTCGGTCCCATTGGCGAGCAGGACACAATCGAAGCCCGCTGTGATCAGCGCGTTAGCGTCGCTACCGCCGCCGGTTGAAGTTCGCTGCGGCTCGATGCCAGCGCGGCGCAACCCCGCCTCCGCCAACTCCAATGAGCGCGAGGCAGCCGGGATCTCATAGCCACGGAAGAGCTCCTCGACTCGCACGTCGACGTCGCAACCGTGCTCGCTGGCACCCCAGGTGCAGGCCTCGGTCAGCCCCCCGGCCACCGCGGCGGCCCGGTCGGCGCTGAGGCTGCGTGCCTCGGCCGTAATCCGGCAATGGCCGGGGACAACGTTGCCAGAGGTGCCGCCGGCAATCACACCGACGTTGGCGGTCGTCTCCTGATCGAGTCGGCCCAACTCCATTCGCGAAACTGCAGCAGCGGCCGCGGCGATCGCGTTGCTGCCATCCTCGGGCCGGATCCCAGCGTGGGCCTCCACCCCGGAGAAGTCGGCGATGATCTGCTGCTGGGTGGGCGAGGTGACGATGACCTCGCCGATCGCGCTGGCGTGATCGAGGATGAACCCGCAGTCGGCGCGCAGATTGCTCGGATCGAAGGCCTTTGCGCCGCGCAGCCCCTGCTCCTCGGCGACGGTCAGTAACAGCTCGATCCCGACTGGCGGTGGAGCGGAGGCGTGGCGGGCGACCAGCTCCATGAAGACCGCGACGGCCGCCTTGTTGTCGGCGCCGAGGATCGTCTCGCCGTGACTGCGGAACACCCCTTCGTCCTCGAGCACCTCGATCTGGCCCGGGTGCGGGACCGTGTCGATGTGGGCACAGAACATCGCCCAGCGCTCGCTGCGACCCGGCAGGCGAGCGAGGATGTTCCCGGCCCCAGCTTTGGCCGGCCCAGCCGCATCGTCCTCGCTTACCTCGAGGCCGAGCGCCCCTAGCTCGGCGAGGATCGTGTCGGCGACCTCGCGCTCCTCCCCAGTCGGACTGCGAATCTCGCAGAGCCTGACAAACGTCTCGTGCAACCTGTCCACGGCGGGACAGGCTAGACGGTCAGTGCGCTACGGAAGAGTCCTCGACCTCGATCTCCGCGGCCTCGGCTGGCTGCTCACCCGCGTGGAGGGCAGCAGCGCCGACGAACTCACGGAAGAGTGGCTCGGGACGGTTCGGACGGGAATTGAACTCGGGGTGGAACTGAGAGGCGACGAAGAAAGGGTGGTCGGGCAACTCGACCATCTCGACCAAGCGCTCATCGGGTGAGGTGCCGCCGCAGACCAGGCCCTCGTCTTCGAGCCGGCGCCGCAGCTGGATGTTGACCTCGTAGCGGTGGCGATGGCGCTTGTAGATGACTGCCTCGCCGAAGATCTCCCGCGCCCGCGTCCCCTCGTGCAGCTTCACCGGGTCCGCACCGAGTCGCATCGTGCCGCCCATCTCTGAGACTTCCTTCTGCTCCGGAAGCAGGTCGACGACCGGGTAGGGCGTCTCAGGATCGAACTCGGCCGAGTTGGCGCCGTCCATTCCCGCCACGGTGCGAGCAAACTCGACCACGGCAATCTGCATCCCCAGGCAGATACCCAGGTACGGAATCGAGCGTTCGCGGGCGATCCGAGCCGCTGTCACCTTGCCCTCGATGCCGCGCTCGCCAAAGCCACCGGGAATCAGGACCCCGTCGACGCCTTCCAGCTTCTCTTGCTCGAAATTCTCCGAGTCGACTAGCTCGACCTCGACTTCGACCCCGTGATGGAAACCCCCGTGCTCGAGTGCCTCGATCACAGACTTGTAGGCGTCGGCCAGCTTCACGTACTTGCCGACGAGCGCGATCCGCACCTTGCCGGCGGCGGCGTCGGCGCGGCGCACCATTGCCTCCCACTCACTCAGATCCGAGGCTGGCGCCTCCATTCCGAAATGGTCGAGCACGAGGTCATCGACGCCTTCGGCGCGGAAGGCGAGCGGCACCTTGTAGATGTTGTCGACGTCGTGGGCGGAGATCACGCCGTCGACCGGAAGGCTGGCAAAGAGGGCGATCTTGCTGCGGATCTCACGGTCAAGGCGACTCTCGGAGCGACAGACCAACGCGTGCGGCTGAATCCCGATCCGGCGCAGCTCGTTGACTGAATGCTGGGTCGGCTTCGTCTTCAGTTCGCCCGCGTGGCCGACGTACGGGACCAGCGTCAGATGGACGAACATGCTGCGTTTCGGCCCAAGGTCAGTGTAGAGCTGGCGGATCGACTCAAGGAAGGGCAGCGACTCGATGTCGCCGACGGTGCCACCGATCTCGGTCAGCACGAAGTCGACTGACTGCGACTCGGCGACGATCAGAATCCGGTTCTTGATCTCGTCGGTGATGTGCGGAATCACCTGGACGGTGGCGCCGAGGTAATCGCCGCGCCGCTCGCGGTTGATCACGGTGTTGTAGACGGAGCCCGCCGTGACATTGGAGGCACGCGAAGTGTTCTCGTCGGTGAATCGCTCGTAGTGGCCGAGATCGAGGTCGGTCTCCGCTCCGTCCTCGGTGACAAATACCTCGCCGTGCTGGAACGGGCTCATCGTTCCGGGGTCGACATTGATGTAGGGGTCGAACTTCTGCAGCTGCACCCGGTAGCCGCGAGAGACGAGAAGGCGGCCAATCGAAGCGGCGGCAATCCCCTTGCCGAGGGCCGAGACGACGCCGCCGGTGACGAAGATGAAGCGCGTGTCTCCTGGTTTGGCCCGATTCATTCTCTGCCGAGCGAGTCTAGCCAGCGCAAGGGCGGAACCGAATCGATCGTCCGAGAAATAGACC
>DATNGU010000094.1:0-2502 GCA_035605775.1 Solirubrobacterales bacterium
CCGTCGTCACCGCCGCAGCCGGCGATGCTGAGAGCGATCAGGCCGATCGCGGCGCAGAGGACAAGGACTGGAAACGGCATCTTGGTTCGCATGCGACCTCGCTACCCACCTTGGCCAAATCGAACCACGCCAGCGGCGAGCGTCAGGCGGCGAGCTTCTCAGCGGGCTGCGCCCGTGGCGCTCCACCGGAGAACTGCATCGAGCCGTCGTCGATCGGGCCACGCCTGATCATGCGGATGTCGTAGGCGTAGTTCTGCCGCAGCTTCCACGGTTCCTTCGAGCCCTGTTTGGGGAAATGCTCGAGCGAGCGCAGGACGTAGCCAGAGGTGAAATCGAGCAAGGGCTGCTCGGTGACCGAGGGATCGCTGACCTCGGGCACGCAACGGCGGTAGCCGTGCGCGTCCATGTGATTGAGCAGGCGGCAGACATACTCGGAGGTGAGGTCCGCCTTCAGGGTCCAGGAGGCGTTGGTGTAACCGACGGTGAAGGCGCAGTTGGGAACACCGCTCAGCATCATGCCCTTGTAGGTCATCTTGCTGGGGACGTCGACCTCCTCGCCGTCGACAGTCAGCCGCATGCCACCCAGGAAGAGCAGGTTCAGCCCGGTCGCGGTGATGACGACGTCGGCCTCCAACTTCTCCCCCGACTCGAGCTCGATCCCATCCTCGGAGAACCTCGCGATCGTGTCGGTGACGACCGAGGCGCTGCCCGACGAGATCGCCTTGAAGAGGTCGCCGTCCGGGACCAGGCACATGCGCTGGTCCCAGGGGTTGTAGCGGGGCTTGAAGTGCTTGTCGACGTCGTAGCCGGCGGGCAGCGAGCGCTGCACGCCCTTGCGGATCCAACGCTTGATCCACTCCGGCCGGCGGCGGCTGAGCTGGAAGAAAACACTCTGGATCAGCACGTTCTTCCAGCGCACGATCGCGTAGGCGGCGCGGTCGGGGAGGTAGCGGCGCAGCGTGCTGGCGATCCGATCCTCGGCCGGCAGCGAGGCGATGTAGGTGGGTGAGCGCTGCAGCATCGTCACGTGCGCGGCCTCCTCGGCCATCGCCGGGACCAGCGTTACCGCGGTGGCGCCGCTGCCGATCACGACGACGCGCTTGCCGCTGTAGTCGAGGTCCTCCGGCCAGTGCTGTGGGTGCACGACCGGGCCGGCGAAGCGCTCGATGCCCTCGAATTCCGGCGTGAAGCCCTCGTCGTAGCGGTAGTAGCCGCTGCAGGTCCAGAGGAAGCCGCAAGTCAAGCGCACCGTCTCCCCCGTGTCGGTGCGCTCAGCCTCGACCTCCCAACGCATGTCCGTGTTCGACCACGCGGCGCCGACGACGCGGTGGCGGTAGCGGATCCGCTGATCGATCCCGTGGTCGCTCGCCGTCCGCCGCACGTACTCGAGGATCGAGGCGCCGTCGGTGATCGATTTCGCCTCGGTCCAGGGCTTGAAGCGGTAGCCGAGCGTGTGCATGTCCGAGTCGGAGCGGATGCCCGGGTAGCGGAAGAGGTCCCAGGTCCCGCCGAGGTCCTCGCGCGCCTCGAGGATCGCGTAGCTCTTACCGGCGCAGCGCTCCTGTAGGTGGTAGGCGGCACCGATCCCGGAGAGGCCGGCACCGACGATCAGCACGTCGAGATGTTCGGTCGACCCCTCGCTCACAGCGGGATTCTCTCATGCTGGCTGGTCAGCCAGTGTGACGAGCCCGCATAGCCCCGCGCGGGGGCGCTAACTACCGCCAACGCGATACCTGAGGTGGGTGACGTCGGGCGTCTCGACCACCAGCTCGCGCTCGAGCGCCAAGCCGGCACCCGCGCCGTCCTCGAACAGGCGCGTGCCGCCGCCGAGCAGCATCGGCGCCACGTTCAGCTGCAGCTCGTCGACCAGGCCGGCCGACAGGTACTGGCGGCCGACGTCAGCGCCGCCGCCGATCGAGACGTCCTTCTCCCCCGCCGCCTCCTTCGCCTGCGACAGCGCGGACTCGATCCCGTCGGTGACGAAGTTGAAGGTGGTCCCGCCTTTCATCTCGAGCGGCTCGCGGTCGTGATGGGTGAGCACGAAGACGGGCACGTGGAAGGGCGGTTCGTCCCCCCACCACCCGTTCCACGGATCCTCGCCCCAGGGGCCTGGACCGCCGCCGAACATGCCGCGGCCCATCACCACCGCGCCGGACCGGACCAACGCCTCCTCCATCAGCGGCGAGCTTGCGTTGACCTCACCCCCCTCTCGCCCATGCGGCTCGCGCCAGGCGGCGAGCTTCAGGGCCCACTCGTGCAGCTGCTCCCCACCTTCCCCGAGCGGTTCGTCCTCGCTCGGGTTGGGGCCGGCGACGTAGCCGTCGAGGGAGACCGATATTTCGAAGCGTAGGCGCGGCATGGCTCAGTCCTGCGGCGCATAGCGATTGTGGAGCATCAGGTCGTTGCCGTCGGGGTCGGTGAAGAAGGCCATGTGGCAGACGCCGGTGTCGAAGGTGTCGCCGCCGAACTCGACCCCCTTCGCCTCGAGCTCGGCGCGGGCGG
>DATNGU010000095.1:0-4470 GCA_035605775.1 Solirubrobacterales bacterium
CGATGACATCGGTCATCGCGGTGGTGCCTGAGGGGAAGCTCTTGTCGAGCAGGTGCTGGCCTTCGACCGAATCGACTTCGGTGCGGTAGCTGTCTTCGCTGGTCAGTTCGGTGGAGAAGAAGGCGAAGCCGGCACAGCAGACGAGCAGGACGGCGATAGTGCCGAGCATCACCCGCTGTGGGCCGGCGGCAACCCGGTCGCCGATCCGTTTCCAGAAGCCGTGGGTGGCGTCTGCGGCGTGCTCGAGCTTGCGACGGCGCACCTCGTAGGGCGTGAAGACCGCCTTGTCGAGGGGCCCGACGATCAGCGAGGGGATGCGGCGGCCGCTGAGCCGGCGCAGGAGCCAGTTGAGGAGGACCAGCGGCAGCAAGACGAGCACCAGCAGCGAGGCGAGGATGACGCGGGCGAGGGCGCCCATCGCGCCGCCTTCGACGATCGTCCGTCGCGCCCGCTCGGAGGCGTCGTCCGCGGTGGGCCCGGTCTCGGGCGTGTGCGGGACGAAGGGCCAGAAGGCGCGGCGGCCGAAGATCGTCAGCAGCGCTGGCAGCAGGGTGAGCATGGAGAGGGCGGCGCAGGCGATGCCGATCGCCGCGATCGGGCCGAGGCCGGCGGTGCCGTTGACCTTGGCCAGCATCAGGCAGAGCAGTGCCGCGATCACGGTTGCCGCCGAGGCGAAGATCGCCGGTCCGGCCGAGGCCAGCGCGGTGCGCATCGCCTCGTGCTTGTCGACGGTGTGGTGCAGCTCCTCGCGGTAGCGGGAGACGAGCAGCAGGGCGTAGTCGGTCCCCGCGCCGAGCACGAGCACCGACATGATCGAGCTCGACTGGCCGTTGATCGTCACCCCCAACTCGGAGACGCCGTAGCCGATCGAGCGCGAGAGCGTCTCGGCGAAGACCACCGCCGCCAGCGGGATGAGGAAGAAGAACGGCGAGCGGTAGATGACGATCAACAGGAAGATGACCAGGCTGAGCGCCGCCAGCAGCAGGGTGCTGTCGATGCTTTCGAAGACTTCGATCGCGTCGGCGGAGAAGCCGGCGCCGCCGGTGATCTTGACCTCGAGGCCGCCGCCCGGGTCGGAGATCTCGTCGCGCCAGGCCTTGACCGGGTCGAGGATGCGGTCGCCCTCGCCGTTGCCGGCGATGTAGGCAGTGACGATCGCCGCCTTGCCGTCCTTAGAGCAGATCGGGCCTACGAACGGGGCGTAGTCGGTTGGTTGGCCTGGCACGGTGCTGGTGGACGTCCCGCACCCGGGCGGTTCACCCGGGGGCGGTGCCTGGGCTTTGGCGCCGCTCGCCTTGCCGCCGGCGGCAGCCGTCGCGCCATCAGCAACCACGCCGGGAAAGCGTTCCTCGGTCATCGCCTTGACGTCTGCGGCGATCTTGCGGCGGTCAGCGGCGGTGAGGCCCGACTCCCGCCGGTAGACGATCACCGCCGGCGCGAGTTCGCCGTCCTGCAGCGATTCGGTCGCGTCCAGTGCGTCGGTCGATTCGGCCGAGCCGGGCAGGTAGGACGTCGCCTCGTTGCTTTCGGCGTCTTCGAACTTGCCGGGCAGGTTGGCGGGGCCGGAGGCGATGAAGATCGCCAGGAACCAGACTCCGAAGACGATCCACTTAGCCCGGCGTCCGGCGGCGAAAGTGAACATTGAGCCTCGCACTAGGCGCATCCTTTCAGAGCTGGTGGACTAAATGTTCCGGAGTGGTTACCGGCGCCTGGCAGACGAAGCCCTCGCAGACATAGGCCGCCGGATTGCCGTCGATCGTGGTCCGGTGTTCGAGCAGCTCCGGAACTGTGCTGCCCTCAGGTCCGCCGGCCAGCACCAGGTGGGGCCGGTAGCGCGAGCGGACGGCGCCGGCGAGCTCGGCGAGCTCGGCGCCGATCAGTGCCACCTCCTTGGTCGGCGCGAGCTGGAAGTCGAGCGCCCGTAGTAAGTGGGCGAAGGCGTCGGGCTGGCGCGGCGCGGCTTTGGCAAAGAGGCGCAGGACGCCGATCGCCTCCGCCTCGTAGGCGCGCTCGCCGCTCAGCGCGGCGAGGCGCAGCAGCCCCAGCGCCGCCGCGGAGTTACCCGATGGGATCGGGTGGTCGCCGATCTCCTTGCGGCGGGCGATCAGCTCCTCGTGGTCGTCGGAGGTCGAGTAGAAACCGCCCCGCTTGGGGTCGCCGAAGCGGGCGAGCATGGCGTCGGCTAGCTCCCGTGCCCGCTCGAACCAGCGCTGCTCGAAGGTCGCTTCATAGAGGGCCAGCAGGGCTTCCAGCAGGAAGGCGTGATCCTCGAGGTAGGCGTTGAGACGGCCTTCGCCGTCCTTGTAGGTGCGCAGCAGGCGGCCCTCGTCGTCGCGCAGGTCGTCCAACACGAACTCCGCGCAACGGCGCGCCGCCTCGAGGTAGTCTACGCGTCCCAGTGCCGCGCCGGCCTCCGCAAGGGCACCCAGCATCAGCGCGTTCCAGGAGGCGAGGCGCTTGTCGTCCAGCCCGGGACGCACCCGCTCCGCGCGGGCCTCGTAGAGCGCCCGGCGCGACTCGGCGAGGCCGTCGGGGGCCGGCGCAGCGGCGCCGCCGGCGAGGTGCAGGATGCTCTTGCCCTCGAAGTTACCCGCCTCGCTGACGCCGTAGAGCTCGATGACGGCATCCGCGTCCTCGCCCAGCACGGCGCGGATCTCGGCCGGCGTCCAGACGTAGAAGCGGCCCTCCTCGCCCTCGGAATCGGCGTCGAGGGCCGAGTAGAAGCCGCCCTCGGGGCCGCGCATCTCGCGCAGCGCCCAGTCGAGCGTTTCCTCGCAGACGCGGCGGTAGCGCCCGTGCCCAAGCGCTTGCCAGCCGTGCAGGTAGACGCGGGCCAGCTGCGCGTTGTCGTAGAGCATCTTCTCGAAGTGGGGGACGAGCCAGCCCGCGTCGACCGAGTAGCGGGCGAAGCCACCGCCGAGCTGGTCGTAGATGCCGCCGGCCATCATTGCGTCGAGGGTCAGCTCGACCGGCTCGGTGGTGCCGCGAGCGAGCAGCAGCTCCAGTGCCGAGGACGGTGGGAACTTCGGCGCCCCGCCGAAGCCGCCACGCTCCGTGTCGGCCGCTGCGCGCAGCGTCTCGACCGCGGCGTCGAGCAGGTGGGCGCCGGGTTCCTCCTCCGCTGGCTCGATCGCACCGATCGCCCCCAGGCGTTGCCGCGTCCCCGGAGCACGCTCGCGCAGCTCCTCGCGGCGATTCTCGAAAGCATCGACCACGGCTTCCATCACCATGCGGAAGCTCGGCATCCCGCGCCCCTCGTCGGGCGGGAAGTAGGTGCCGCCGTAGAAGGGCACGCCGTCGGGGTCGCAGAAAACGGTCATCGGCCAGCCACCGTGGCCGCTCATCGCCTGCACCGCCTCCATATAGAGGGCGTCGACGTCGGGCCGCTCCTCGCGGTCGACCTTGATGCTGACGAAGTGCTCGTTCATGTAGGCGGCCGTCTCGGCGTCCTCGAAGGACTCACGCTCCATCACGTGGCACCAGTGGCAGGCCGAGTAGCCAACCGAGAGCAGGATCGGCCGGTCGAGCTCACGCGCCTGCTTTAGCGCCTCGGCACCCCACGGATACCAGTCGACGGGGTTGTCTCGATGTTGGAGCAGGTAGGGACTGGTCTCCTGCGCCAAACGGTTTGCCATCCGTCCACACTACCCGCGGAACAGCCAGGCCAACTATTGGTCGCCGGGGGTCGCCGAAACTGGGTTGCAGTCCGGAATACCGCCTCGTTTTTAGAGAAACGATGCCTCGATATACCTACCTTCTTCAAGTGGCAAACGAACGACTCCCTGCCCAGAGCGAGCCGGCGATCGAAGCCGTGCTGAAAAAGCTCGAGGACGACGACCGCCAGGTCGTCCTGGCTGCGCTGAAGCGGGCCGAGCGGACCGAGGCCGAGCTGCGCTATCTGGCCGACCACGACTCGCTCACCGGCCTGCTCGATCGTCGTCGCTTCCGGGCTGAGCTCGACCAGTACGTCTCCTTCAGCGCCCGCTACGGCGGCCGTGGCGCGGTGATGATCGTCGACATCGACGGCCTCAAGGGGGTCAACGACTCGCTCGGCCACCACGCCGGCGACAACCTGATCCGCCAGGTCGCGGAGGTGATGCGGGAACGAGTCCGAGGCACCGACATCGTCGCCCGGCTCTCCGGCGACGAGTTCGCAATCCTGATGCCGCAGACCGACGTCGAGGGAGCGATGCAGCTGGGTGAAGACCTGCGATCTCAGGTGGCCGAGAGCGTCCACCCGACCTCCGATTCCGCCCCGGCGACGATCAGCGTCGGGATCACGATGTTCGGTGGCAGTGAGAAGGGCGCTGAAGCGGTGCTGGTCGCCGCCGATCAGGCGATGTACACGGCCAAGGAGGGGGGGCGCAACCAGATCGCCCTCTTCCGCGACCCCGGCGAGCCGCAGCGCGATCCGGAGCGCCGCCAGACGACCGCGGCGCGGATCCGCGACGCGATCACCGGCGACCGCCT
>DATNGU010000096.1:0-3039 GCA_035605775.1 Solirubrobacterales bacterium
ACGACGAGCTCCCCTCCGGGGTTATCGATTTCGCCAATCACTTCCCCATTCGGCCCTTCTTCCAGGCTTTCTTCGACGCCTACGTGCCCGGCTCTGGCCCCGCGCTCGCCTGGGACCACCTCGCGGTCGTCGCGATCTGGGGCGTCGCGGGCCTGCTGCTGGCGATTCGCTTCTTCCGCTGGACGCCGCGCGGCGGTTGAGCGCACGGCGCGCGGTCTGGTCGCCCCTATAGCCTCCCCACCCCGATGTTGCACCACGTTCCTCTAGAGGTTTCCGACCTCGAGCGGAGCGCGTCCTTCTACGACGCGCTGCTCGCGCCGCTTGGCTGGCGGCGCCATTTCGAGGAGGACAAGACGATCGGCTGGGGCATTGCCAAGCCGGTTTTCTTCATCGCCGCTCACCACCCGCCGAAACCTGGCTTTGGCCTGCTCAGCTTCTCGGGGCTCGGGATCGTCGCCGTCAAGGCTGCCTGGGAGCAGGGGGTGGGGTCGGGAGGCACCGCCGTCGGCGAGCCCGGCGAGCGGCGTTCGTATGGCTCCGGCTCCTACTCGGCGTTCCTGCAGGACCCAGACGGGTACGAAATCGAGGTGACGATCGGCAGTGACTAGCCTCGAACCAACAAGCATCGACTCCAGGAGGAATTGACTTCATGGCTGTGAAGGTCGGCATCAACGGCTTCGGCCGCATCGGGCGCAACCTCTTCCGCGCCGCCCACGCGGCGGGTGCGGACCTCGAGTTCGTCGCGGTCAACGACATCACCGACACCGGCACGCTCGCCCACCTGCTCAAGTACGACTCGATCCTGGGCCGCTTCCCGGGTGAGGTCGTGGCGGGAGAGGGCTCGATCTCGGTCGACGGCAAGGAGCTGAAGGTGCTCTCCGAGCGCGACCCGGCGGCACTGCCCTGGGGCGAGCTCGGCGCCGACGTGGTGATCGAGTCGACCGGTCTCTTTACCGGCCGCGACGATGCCGCCAAGCATCTGCAGGCCGGCGCCAAGAAGGTGATCATCTCGGCGCCCGCCAAGGAACCGGACGTGACCGTCGCGCTTGGGGTCAACTTCGACAGCGACTACGACCGCGACAGCCATCACATCATCTCCAACGCCTCCTGCACGACCAACTGCCTGGCGCCGCTGGCCAAGGTGCTGCACGACAAGTTCGGCATCGAGCACGGCCTGATGACGACGATCCACGCCTACACCGCCGATCAACGCCTGCAGGACATGCCCCACAAGGACCTGCGGCGGGCGCGCGCGGCGGCGCTCAACCTGATCCCGACGACGACGGGTGCCGCCAAGGCCGTCGGCCTCGTGCTGCCGCAGCTGAACGGCAAGCTGAACGGGTTCGCGATGCGGGCCCCGGTTGCCACCGGCTCGGTCGTCGACCTCGTCTTCACCCCGTCCCAGCCGACCGACGCCGAGGCGGTAAACGCCGCCGTCAAGGCCGCCGCCGAGGGTCCGCTGAAGGGGATCCTTTCCTACACCGAGGATGAGATCGTCTCCACCGACATCGTCGGCGACCCGCATTCCTCGATCTTCGACGCCGGCCAGACGATGGCGATCGGCGACGGCAAGATGATCAAGGCGGTCTCCTGGTACGACAACGAGTGGGGCTACTCGAACCGCTGCGTCGAGCTGGCGGGCAAGGTCCTCTGACCCCCGCCGGGAGGGCGCCGTGAGCTTCTCCAAGGCGAGCGTCCGCGATGCCGACGTCGCGGGCAAGCGGGTACTGGTTCGGGTCGATTTCAACGTGCCGCTCGACGACGGCCGCGTCGCCGACGACACGCGGATTCGGGCGGCGCTGCCGACGATCGAGCTGCTGCGCGAGCGCGGTGCTGCACTGATCCTCGTCTCGCACCTCGGCCGGCCGAAGGGTGAGGTCGACCCGGGGCTCTCGATGCGGCCGGTCGGGGAGCGGCTGGCCGAGCTGCTCGACGCCGGGGTGAAGCAGGCACCGGCGGTGCTCGGCGACGACGTCGAGACGATGGCAGCGGGGCTGAGCCCGGGCGAAGTGCTCTTGCTGGAGAACGTTCGCTTCGAGCCGGGCGAGACGAAGAACGATCCGGAGTTGGCCGGGGCGCTGGCGGCGCTCGCCGACCTCTATGTCAACGACGCCTTCGGCGCCGCCCATCGCGCCCACGCCAGCACCGAGGGTGTCGCCCACCGCCTGCCCGGCTACGCCGGCCTGCTGCTGGAGCGCGAGGTGAACGAGCTGGGCAAGGTCGTCGATTTGCCCGAGCGACCGCTGGTCGTGGTTCTCGGGGGCGCCAAGGTCTCCGACAAGGTGGGCGTCATCGACCGCTTTCTCGAGATCGCGGACAGCATCCTGATCGGCGGCGCGATGTGCTTCAGCTTCTTCCGCGCGCAGGACGTCCCGACCGGAAATTCGCTTGTCGAGGAGGCCGGGGTCTCCTTGGCCGCCGAGGCCCTGAAGCGGGCGACGGAGTCCGACTGCGAGCTTTCGCTGCCGACCGACCTCGTGCTCGGGGAGGAGTTCGACGCCGGCACCGCGGTGCGCCTCGCCGAGGGCATCGTCGTCCCGGACGGTTGGATGGGGCTTGACATCGGACCGGCCACCGCGGCCGCATACGCGAAGGCGATCGGTACCGCCGGTACGGTGCTCTGGAACGGGCCAATGGGGGCGTTCGAGCTGGAGCCGTTTGCCGCCGGCACCCGGGCGGTGGCGGAGGCTGTCGCCGCGGCGCCCGCGACCACCGTCGTCGGCGGCGGCGACTCCGTTGCGGCACTGCACCAGTTTGGGCTGGCTGAGAAGGTGGATTGGGTGTCGACCGGAGGGGGAGCGTCATTGGAGCTGCTGGAGGGAAAAAAGTTGCCGGGAGTCGAGGCCCTGAGAGATGCCTGAACGCACGCCGTACATTGCCGCCAACTGGAAGATGCACAAGACGGTCGCCGAGGCGGCCGAGTTCGTCGACGCGCTGCTGCCGCGCATCGCGGCCACGCAGCACGACGTCGTCATCTGCCCGACCTACCTGGCCCTGAGCGAGGTGGTGGAGCGTTCGCGCGGCAGCGCCGTTCGGGTC
>DATNGU010000097.1:0-8513 GCA_035605775.1 Solirubrobacterales bacterium
CTTTGGCGTCGAATGCCATCGGCTGTCAGCAATCTCCCAATTCGAGACGACAGAAAAACCGCCGCGCATCTGGCCGTCGATGCGGGCTTTTCAAAAGGCTACCCCGGGGGAGCCGCCATCAACTCGACCAAGTGCCCTCCGGGGGCGGTTGCCTTGGCGCGCGCGGCTCCCCAGTGGTTGCGGCCCGGGGTTACCTCGAAGCCGTGCTCCCGCAGGCGCTCGACCGTCCGCTCGAAGTCGGAGACGACGACCGCGGCATGGCCATGCGGGGGGACGGTTGGCGTCTCGGTTCGTTCCAGGTGGATCTGGGTGCGCTCGCGTTCGAGCCAGGTGAAGGTCTCAGCCAGCGCGGCCGGCGGCTCGACCTGCTGAAAGTCGAGCAGGGTCCAGAACTCGACCGAGCGCGCGATGTCCCCCGGCGCGACCTCGAGCGTCACGTGCTGAAGCATGGGCTCAGAGTACGTCGAAGATGCATTCGTGTCCGATAGACGGACGCAAATGCATCCTCGACCGCTAAAGCAGCAGTGAGCCTAGGGCGGCTAGGACGACTATCCCGGTCGACCAGGTGACCGCCTCGGCGGTGATCTCCATGTCGAGCCCGTAGGCGTGGGCGATGACCAGTGAGTTGAGACCTGCCGGCATCGCCGAGAGCAGCCGGTAGGCCGCGGGCAGGTCGATCAGCGGCGCCGCCAGCAGCATCAGCAGCGCCGGCGCGAGGGCGAGGCGGGCGACGAGGGCGACGGCGACCGGCCTGGTCAGGGGCGGCGGCATCGGCAGCTCACCGTGCTCGGCATTCTCGGCCAAGGTCGCGCCGACGGCGAAGAAGCCGAGCGGCAGCATCGCGAAGACGAGAATCTGCGAGGCGTCGACGAGGACGCTCGGCGCCAGGGCGTCGGGGGCGAGCAGGCCGGCGATCGCCGCGTACAGCGGCGGGTTGCGGGTGAAGAAGGCGCGGATGCGGTCGCGCGGGCCTTCGCCCGCCTTGGTGCCGAAGGCCGCGCCGACGGCGAAGGCGCCGAGCAACAGGCATGGTGCGGTGACCAGGACGTCGTAGAGGACGGCGGTCGTCAGCTGGTTACGGCCGAGCAGGGCCACGGTCAGCGGGTAGCCGAGGTAGCCGGTGTTGACGCTGAGCACGGCGCAGACGACCGCGCCGGTGCGGGGCCGGCTCAGCCCGAGCACGCGGCTCGAGACCCACCAGGCGGCGAGGCCCGAGAGCGAGACCGCGAGGATGCCGAGCAATAGGCCGACGCCGTGCTCGACGTCGATCTCGCTCGCCGCCAGGTTGAAGAAGATCACCGGCGGCACCAGCACGTAGAGCATCAGCGTCAGCGCCTGGCGGGCAGCCAATCCAGCCGCCTGCGGACGTCGCCGCTCGGCAAAGACGCCAACGGCAACGCCAGCAGCGATCGCAAATGCAGTCAGAAGGACGCCCACGCAAGGACCCTTTCAGCTAGCGAACCGCCAGCGCTCCTCGCGGCGGGTGGCACGGATTTGGGGGACCACCCCGAGGAGGCGGCGCAGCCGCCCCCGCAGCGGGTGGTGGAACCAAATCCGTGACAGGACCCGCCGCGCCAGGGCCTTAGGCGTACAACGCCTCGATATGCGCTGCGTACTTCTCACCGATCGGCTTGCGCTTCAGCTTCAGCGTTGGCGTCAGCTCGTCTCCGCCCGCCTCCCACTCGCCATCCAGCACCCGGAAGCGCTTGATCTGCTCCACGCGGGCGAGGCGCTCGTTGGCGCTTGCCACCGCCCGCTCGATCTCGGCGATCGTCTCCGGATCCTCCGCTGCGGCTCCGCGCGCCGCGAGCGTTTCGCGGTCGAGGACGATCAGTGCCACGTTGTAGGGGCGCCGGTCGCCGATTGCCACCACCTGGGCGATCAGTGGTGAGGCGGCCTTCAGCTTCGCCTCGATGTTGGCGGGAGACATGTTTTTGCCCGCCGCGTTGATGATCAGCTCCTTCTTGCGGTCGACGATCCTCAGGTAGCCGTCCGCGTCGAACTCGCCCACGTCGCCGCTCAGCAGCCAGCCGTCCTCGGTGAGCGCCTCCGCGGTCTTGTCCGGCATGTTGCGGTAGCCCTTCATCACGACCGGCCCGCGCACCATCACCTCGCCGTCCGTGGCCAGCTTCACCTCGACTCCAGGCATCGGCGGTCCGACGGTCCCCACCCGCATCGCGCCGGGCCGGTTCATGGTCGCGATCGCGGTCGTCTCCGACATCCCCCACGTCTCGCAGATCTCGATCCCCAGCGCGAGGAAGAACTCGAGCACCTCAGGCGGCGTCGGCGCGGCGCCGACCACGAACCACTCGACCTGGTCGATCCCGAGCGTGGCGCGGATCTTCGAAAAGACCAGCTCGTCTGCCCGCTCCCATTCCGCCTGCAGGTCTGCCGGGATGTCCCCGGCGATATAGGCGGCGGCCCGGCGGCGACCCACCTCCATCGCCCGCTCGGTGGCCTCGCGTTTCTTGGCGTCCTGCTCCCCGCCCATCCCCATTTCTATTGCCGCTTTGAGTTTCTCCCAGATTCGTGGCACGCCGCCCCAGGTGGTCGGTTTGACCTCGATCGAGTAGGCGACGAGCTGGCGCGGGTCGGGGCAGCAGTGCATGCAGCTGCCGTAGACCATCTGCGAATAGAGGAGCCCCCAGCGGTCGGCGATGTGGGCGCTGGGCAGGTAGGAGATGGTTCGGCCACCGGGACTCGTGGCGTGGACCTCGTCGCAGGCTCGCCACTGGCTGGTCATGTTGTCGTGGCTGATCTGCACGCCCTTCGGTGGGCCGGTCGTGCCGGAGGTGTAAATCAGGCAGAGGAGGTCGTCGGGCTCGACCGCGCGCCAGGCTGCCTCGAAGTCGAAGTCCGGGTCACCCATCGTCTCCAGCTCTGCCAGCGAAACCGTGCCCTCGGGGGCCTCGCCGTCGACGACGATCACGTGCTCGAGCGTCTCGACCCGCTCGCGCGCCTCGAGTACCCGCTCGAGGAAGGCCGCCTCCGTGACAATCACCCGGTTGGCGGCGTCGCCGACCACGTACTCGATCTGCTCGGGCGAGGAGGTGTTGTAGATGGAGAAGCAGGTGGCACCGAGGTGCATCGCGGCGCAGTCGGTGAGGACGAACGCCGGCCGGTTGACCAGCATGAAGCCGACCGTGTCACCGCGCTCGACCCCCAGGGCTGCGAACCCGGCGGCGCGTCGGCGCACGGCCTCGGCGTACTCGGCGAACGTCGCCTCGTAGTCGGAGTCCTTTAGCCGCAGCGCGGGTGCAGCCGCGTACTCAGCGGCGGTGAGCTGAAAGGCCTCGCACATCGTTTTCGCAGACAGCGCTGCCGGTCGCTCCCCCATGTGCTGACCATATCGCGACTAATCGCGTGAATCAGAACAGCGACGAGCCCGCATGCTGGGCAAACTCGACCAGCGGCTGCGGGACGATTCCGAAAAGGATGGTTCCCGCCGCAGCGAGCAGTGCCGGGGCGACGAGGTAGAGGCGTTGGCCGCCATCGGGGTCGATCGGGTCGGCCTCCGGCGAGGCGCCGGCAATCGCCGGAGTGGCACCCGGGGCGGTTTCCCCGCCGGGCCGCATCCACATCGCCGCCACTACCCGCAGGTAGTAGACGAGCGAGATCATCGTGCCGACGGCGATAAAGACGGCGAGCCAGGTGTAGTCGCCTTCGACCAGAGCCTCGATCAGGTAGAGCTTGCCGATGAAGCCGACCGTCGCCGGCAGGCCGGCGAGGCCGAGCATCGAGATCGTCAGCGGCCAAGCGAGCAGCGGCCGTTCTTGGCCGAGCCCGCGAACGGCGCGGATGTCATCGCCGAAGGCGGTCTCGCGCTCGCGCGCGACGATCACGCTAAAGGCGGCCATGTTCATGAAGAGGTAGCCGGCGAGGTAGAAGACGAGGGCGCTGATGCCGGCCTCGCTGGCCACCACCAGCCCGCCGAGGATGTAGCCGGCCTGGGCGATCCCGGAGTAGCCGAGCAGCCGCTTCAGCGAGTCCTGGCCGAGCGCGCCGACGTTGCCGATCACGATCGAGACCGCGGCGAGCACGGCGAGGGCAGGCTGCCAGTCGCTGGCCTCACCGATCAGCGCGACGTCGAAGAAGCGAACGAAGACGGCGAACGCCGCCGCCTTGGTCGCCACCGCCATGAAGGAGGTGATCGGGGTCGGGGCCCCCTCGTAGACGTCCGGCGTCCACTGGTGGAAGGGGGCGATCGAAGTCTTGAAGGCGAGCCCGACCGCGACCAGCGCGATGCCGACCAGAACCAGCGGGTCGCCGAGCAGCCCGGCCTGGCCGATCCCGGCGGAGATGCCGAGGAAGTCGGTCGAGCCGGAGCCGCCGTAAAGGAAGGCCATGCCGTAGAGCAGCGTTGCCGAGCCGAGCGAGCCGACGATCAGGTACTTGAGGCCCGACTCGAGCGAACGCTTGCGGGCCATGTTGGAGGCGCAGAGGATGTAGAGGGGAATCGAGAGGGTCTCGATAGCGACGAAGAAGCTGACCAGGTTCTGCGCCTGCGCCAGCAGCACCATTCCCAGCACCGAGCCGAGCAGCAGCGCGTGGTACTCGCCCGAGCCCGCCTGCTCGGCAGCCGGCTCGCGGATCGAGAGCAGGACGGCGAAGGCGGCGGCTGCGATCGCGATCAGCGAGATCGAGATCGCCAGGTCGTCGAGGCGCAAGGCCCCGGAGACCAGGTCGACGGGGTCGTTCCAGTTCCAGATCAGGAGCCCGGCGGTCGTCGCCAGGGCGACCAGGGTCAGCCCCGGCGCGCTACGCCGCAGCGGCTTGGAGACCGCGGTCAGAAGCACGACGCAGACCGCGACGGTCAGGGCGATGACGGGCGAGAGGGCCGCGTAGTCGATCTCCGGTGCGTTGAAGGCGGCGATCACGGCTTCTGCGCCAGTTCGTAGGAGCGGCTCTCGTTTCCACCTGGGCAGTTGTCGCCCCAGAATCCACCAAAGCCGCTATCGAAGTTCGGCTTGCACGTCGCCTGGATGGTCTTCTGCGCCGAGGCGTTGGTGTGCTTGAGGATCAGCTGCGGGTAGAGCGCCAGGCCGATGATGCAGAGCACAAGCGGCGCAAGGACCAGACCGTCGCGTAGCCCGATCTCGCGCGACGCGACGCCCTCCGGCCTGCGGTTGTGCATCGTCCGCTGGTAGAGGCGTAACGCGTAGTAGGCCGACATCGCGACGCCGGAGATCGCGACGCAGGCGAAGACGATCTTCGACTCGAAGAGGCCGTTGAGGATGTAGAACTCGCCGATGAAGTTGGCCGAGCCCGGCATCGCCAGGGTCGCCAGGGTGACGATCAGGAAGAGCGCCGCCAGGACCGGGGCGCGCATCGCCATGCCGCCCATCTCGAGCAGGTCCTCGCTGCCGCTGCGCTCGGCGAGGAGGGCGACGATGATGAACAGCGGCGCGACGACGAGCCCGTGGTTGACCATCTGCAGGATCGCTCCATCGGCGCCGTCGGCGCTGAGGGCGAAGATCCCGGCGGTGACGAAGCCGAGCTGGGCGACCGAGGAGTAGCCGCCGACCAGGCGGAGGTTGGTCTGGGTGAAGGCCATCACCGAGCCGTAGAGGATCGAGGCCAGGGCGATCACCAGCACCACCTCTTGGAACTGGATCGTGGCGTCGGGGAAAAGCGGCAGCACGACCCGCAGGAAGCCGTAGGCGCCGACCTTTGCCAGCACTCCGGAGAAGACCACCAGGACCGGCAGCGGCGCGGCGCGGTAGGCGTCCGGCATCCAGCCGTGCAGGAGGAAGGCGGGCATCTTGACCAGGAAGGCGGCGGCGAAGAACCAGAAGATCCAGCGCTGGCTGCCCACGCCGATCGGCTGCTTCGCCAGCTCGGCAATCGAGAAGGTGATGTGGCCGCCGTCGGCGGCGATGATCGCGGTGGCGATCGCGCCGACCAGCATCAGCAGCGAACCGATCAGCGTGTAGACGATCATCTTCAGGGTCGCCGCCGAGGCGGTCGGACCACCCTCGCGATCGCTTCCCCAGGCGCCGAAGAGGAAGTAGAAGGGGACCAGCATCAGGTCGAAGAAGAGGACGAAGAGGAGCAGGTCCTGGGCGACGAAGGCGCCCAGGGTCGCGGTCTCGCCGAGCAGCATCATCAGGAAGAAGAGGTGCGGTCGCTCCTGGTCGCGCAGGGCGGCGAAGGCGGTCCCGCCCAGCCAGACGACGGCGGTCAGCAGGACCAGGAAGACGTTGAGGCCGTCGATGCCGAGGCTGTAGCGGACGCCCAGCCCGGGGATCCAGCTGGCGTCGTAGGTGTCCTGGAGCCCCGCCGCGCCCGAATCGAAGCCGGCGACCAGCGCGATCGCGATGCCCAGCGTCACCGCCGTCCCCAGCGCCGCCCACCAACCGACCAAGTGCTTCGGTACGGCGAGGCCGGCGAGGCCGAAAATCAACGGGGTCCAGAGCAGCGAGTTGATCATGAGCTGCTCAGCAGGAAGTAGAGGGCGAGGCCGGCGAAGCCGGTCAGGAGCAAGAGCGCGTAGCTGCGCACGAAGCCGCTCTGCACGACACGGACGATCCCGCTGGCCCCGGCCACCGTCTCCTTGGTTCCGGTGACGAGGCCGTCGACGACGAAGCGCTCGAAGACCGAGTTGGCGAAGCGGCCGATCGCCAGCGCCGGCCGCACGATGAGGAAGTCGATCGCCTCGTCGAAGTACCACTTGTTGACGGCGAGTAGGTAGACGGGGCGGAGGCGCTGGCGGAAGAGCGCCGGCAGCTGCGGCCGCCGCGCCCAAAGCAGCCAGGCGGTGGCGATCCCGAGCAGCGAGATCGCACCGCCGATCGCCAGCCCGCGCCACTCGGCGCCGACGCTCGGGTGGATCTCGGCCAGCGGCGAGTCGTGGAAGGCCGGCTCGAGGAAGCCGAAGAGGACGTTGTCGACACCCGGCACCTGGATCAGCCCGGCGAAGAGCGCGCCGAAGCCGAGCAGTGCCATCGCCACCGCCATTGGCCAGGACTGCTCGGCGATGTGGTGGTGGGCACCGGGGAAGCCGACGTCGCTGTCCTCCAGCTCTTCGGTGGCGGGATTGATCGCCGGCCCGTGGTAGAGCTCGCCCGTGTCGATCAGGTGCTGTGCCTCCTCGCAGGGTTTGCCGGGCAGCACCCGGAAGATCAGGCGGAAGGTGTAGAGCGCGGTGAGGAAGGCGCCGACATAGCCGCCGATCGCCATCCAGAAATACATCCCGCCGCGCGCCTCGGCATAGGCGAGGATCGAGTCCTTGGAGAAGAAGCCGGAGGTGAGTGGGAAGGCGGCGAGCGCCAGGCCGCCGATTAACAGCATCAGCGAGGTGAACCGCATCGCCTTCCAGAAGCCACTCATCCGGTCGATGTCCTGGCGGTTCGCCATCGCCGAGATGATCGAGCCAGCCGCCATGAAGAGCAGCGCCTTGAAGAAGGCGTGGGTCATCAGGTGGAAGAGGCCGGCTGAGTAGGCGCCGATCGAGACGCCCATGATCATGTAGCCGATCTGGCTCATCGTCGAGTAGGCGATCGCCCGCTTCAGGTCGGTCATCGCGATCGCGATCGTGCCAGCGATCAGCAGCGTCGCCAGGCCGACGAAGGCGGCGATGTCGGCGGCCGTGGGGGCGAGGTAGAAGAGGACGTGGGTGCGGGCGATCAGGTAGACGCCGGCGGTGACCATCGTCGCCGCGTGGATCAGCGAGGAGACCGGGGTCGGGCCCTCCATAGCGTCCGGCAGCCAGGTGTGGAACGGGATCTGCGCCGACTTGGCGAAAGCGCCGACCAAGAGCAGCAGGCAGATCGCGGTGATCGTCCACTCGCCTCGGGCGAAGACCTCGGGCGCTTTGGCGAAGACCTCGCCGAATTCGAACGTGCCCAGCTCGCGGAAGATCAGGAAGGCGGCGAGGACGAGGCCGATGTCGCCGACGACGTTGATCACGAAGGCCTTCATCCCCGCCCGGGTCGCGGTCGTGCGCCGGTACCAGAAGCTGATCAGCGCGTAGGAGGCGAAGCCGACGAAGGCCCAGCCGACGATCAGGAGGACGAAGTTGCCGGCGAGGACCAGCAGCAGCATCGAGAAGACGAAGAAGTTGAGGTAGCTGAAGAAGCGGTGGTAGCCGGCGTCCGAGCCCATGTAGCCGAACGAGTAGAGGTGGATCAGGGTCGAGACGCCGGTGACGACGAGGACCATGAAGACCGAGAGCGGGTCGACGAAGATGCCGAGCTTGATGTCGAGCCCGGCGACGCTCGCGTAGTCCCAGAGCGAGGAGGCGTGATGGCGCGACTCGGGGTCTTCGCCGAGCAGGCAGATCAGGGCGGCGACGCCGCAGAGGAAGGCGAGCCCGATCGCGGCTGTGCCGATCGCGCCGGCGGCGCGGGCGGGGAGCGCCCTGTAGCCGAGCGCGATCGCGATCGAGCCGAGCAGCGGGAAGAGCAGGACCAGCCAGGCCCAAGACGAAGCGCTCACGCTGTCCTCCCGGCGCTCATCCGCGCAGCTCCCGCAGCTCGTCGACGTCGAGCGGCAGCCGGCGGCGGAAGATCGCG
>DATNGU010000098.1:0-2216 GCA_035605775.1 Solirubrobacterales bacterium
GGTGCTGGATCATGCCTGTCATCGTAGCCCGGTGCCCCTTCGCGGCAACGGCTGAACGAGGTTTTGCGCTCGACTCGACGCCGCGAGCGCCAGCGGGGGAGAGTCTGCGCCGCTGCGGCCTTGAAGCGGCATGGTCGGCCCAACCATCGCGCCGCGGCTGCAAGGCCTGCCCGACGCCACTGTCTGGGGCCGGCGGGTTCCGGTCGCCCTCGGCATTCGCGCCCGCCTGCTCGGCCTCGCCTGGCTCGACCGCGAGGAGGCTGGGCCGGGGCTGCTGATTCCGCGTTGCTCGAGCGTCCATACCTTCGGCATGCGCTTCGCCCTCGACCTCGTTTTCCTCGGGCGCGACGGCAGGCCCAGCTCGGTGAGTCGAGATGTGCCGCCGGGTCGCTTCGCTTTCGACCGCTGCGCTGTGTCGGTGCTCGAGCTGCCGTCGCCCAGGTGCAGCGAACGCAGCGATTTGCGTTATTTGTCGCCGTGAGAGGGGAGAGTCTTCCCCGCTGCGTCCTTAGGGGGTTGATGCTGCCCCAGCGACGAGAGATAGCCAGCGTCGTCGTCTGCGAGGACGACGCGCCGACGCTGGAATTGCTCTGCGACCACCTGGTCGCCGACAGCTTCGGGGTGTTGCCGGCGCCCACCGCCTCCGACGCGCTGCGCCTCTGCCGCTACAAGCAGCCCAGCCTGATGCTGCTCGACCTCAGCCTTCCCGACGCATCCGGACTCGATGTCCTGCGGGAGATCCGCACGGCCGACGGGGTTGTGTCCCGCTTCGATCCGAGTCTGCCGGTGATCGTCCTCAGCGGGCGCGGTGCCGAGACCGATCGGGTTCGCGGGCTGGAGCTTGGTGCCGACGACTACTTGTCGAAGCCCGTCCACTACCCGGAGCTGCGGGCCCGGATCACGGCAGTGTTGCGGCGGGTCGAGGCACGACACAGCGGCCCGTGTCGCGTCGGCGACATCGTCGTTGACACGGCCCGCCGCAGGGCCTGGGTCGGTGACCGGGAGGTGCAGCTTTCAAAGAAGGAGTTCTCGCTACTGCGGCTGCTCGCCACCGATCCGCACCGGGTCTTCCCCAAGCGCGAGCTGCTGGACGAGGTCTGGGGCCTGCGGACGCCGACGAAGACGCGAACGCTCGACTCGCATGCGAGTCGGTTGCGGCGCAAGCTCGACCCGGAGAACGCTCGCTATGTAGTCAACTGCTGGGGCGTCGGATATCGCCTCGTCGACGGATGATCGAGTTCGCCGAGATCGTCGCCGGCTGGCCGTTCGCCGCCTCGATGGTGGCGGCGATCGCCGTCCAGAACCTGCGTACCGGCCGTCGGCGCAGCGCCCTCAACGAGGCGATGCACGAGCTGCGCCGGCCGCTGCAGGCGATCGCCCTGGCAAGCGGTGCGAGGGGCTCCGGCTCGTTCCCCGTGGTGGAGAGCTCGGTGCGGTTGGCGGCGGCGGCGTTGGAGCGGCTCGACCACGAGGTCAACGGGGGCGCCCTGCAGCGGCCGGCCGAGGTAGTGGAAATGCGGCCCACGCTCGAATCGGCGGTACGGCGCTGGCGGGCGCGAGCGAGCTTGGGAGGTGGTTCGCTGAGCTTGCGTTGGCGTGCCGGGCGGGCACTCGTGGTCGGCGACCGGGTCGAACTCGCGCAGGCGCTCGACAACCTGATCGTCAACGCGATCGAGCACGGAGGACCGGCAATCTCGGTCGATGCACGGCTATACAAGGGCCGCCTGCGGATCGTCATCGCCGACTCCGGCCGCGCGTCGCGTCCGGCCGCGCGCCGGGACACGCCAGCCGAGGTCATTACCCGACTTTCCGGCCACAGCCGTCGCGGTCATGGCCTAATCGTGGTCCGGCAGGTAGCCGCTGACCACGACGGCCGCTTTGCGTTGCGCCGTTCCGATCGCGGCTCGCTGGCTTTGTTTGAGCTTCCCCTCAAGGGCGATCGCGACCCGCTGGCAGCATGAGCCGGCGGGGCCGCGCGCTCGGCTTTCTGCTGCTGTCGCTGCTCTCAGCGGCGGGCGCGGCGGCGATTGCCGATGGCTACGGGGCGAGCGTCGTGCGCGGCTATGGCCCGCTGCGGCAGGTTGTGGTCCTCGACGCTGGGATTGCCGCCGGCCGGCGGATCGGACCGCACGAGATCCGCTCGGCTCTCACGGTACGGCGTGTGCCAGAGCGGTTCGCGCCGCCGGACGCTCTGGTCATGCCGGAGGAAGCGCTGG
>DATNGU010000099.1:0-6414 GCA_035605775.1 Solirubrobacterales bacterium
GACGTCATCGTCGGCAAAAAGGCGAGCGACGTGATCTATGGCGGTGGTGGGGACGACAAGATCTCCGGCGGGCCGAACGGCAACGACACGATCTGCGGCGGGCCCGGCGAGGACTCGCTTCACGGCGGGCGGGGCTTCGACGCTCTTTACGGCGACGACGACAACGACCGGCTTGCCGGCGACACCGGTTCCGACCACGCCGACGGCGGTGGCGGCAACGACAGCCTCAGCGGGGCGGAGGGCTCTGACAGCCTCGTCGGAGGTGCCGGCGACGACGAATTGCTCGGCGCCAAAGGGCCGGACCGCTTGGTCGGCGGCGCCGGCGACGACGCACTGATCGGTGACAAAGGCAGCGATGAAGCGGAGGGCGGCGGCGGCAACGACCGGCTCTCCGGTGACAAGGGCAACGACCGGCTCGACGGCGGTGACGGCAGCGACCAGATCGACGGCGGCGCCGGTGACGATCCGGCGCTCGTCGGCGGCGCCGACAGCGACACGGTCGTCGCCGGAACTGGGATCGACAAGGCCGACGGCGGTGACGGCGACGGCGACATCGTCCGCGGCGACAGCGGCATCGACACGCTCGACGGCGGACCTGGCAGCCGGGACATCGTCTCCTACGCGAGCGCGACCCGCAGCGGCGTGGTCGTCAACCTCGGCGCCGGACAGTCGAAAGGCGACGGCCACGACACGCTGCAGAACTTCGAGGACGTGGTCGGCTCGCCCCAGGGCGATGACATCGTCGGCGACGGTGGTCTCAACCGGCTCGACGGCGGCGTCGGCGACGACGACCTGAGCGGCGCGGGCGGGGCCGACGAAGCGTTCGGCGGGGCCGGCAGCGACGATTGCCAAGCCTTCTCGGTCGAGCACTCCTGCGGGGCCGAGGAGAACCCGCCCGGCAACGGCACCTTCGTCATCCTCAACCAGGGCCTCGATGGCTCCAGCCTTGTCGTCCAGGGCGACAACGCCGCCGATCACATCCACGTCGGGTTCGGCGGCAGCGGTTGGACGGTCACCGACGATGCCGGGGTCTTCGCCGGCGATGGCTGCTCGCAGTCCGACAACACGGCCGCCACCTGCGCCGCCGCGGTTGCGACTGGGCTACTCGTAATTACCGGCGACGGTGGCAACGACAGCATCGATGTCGACGCGAGCGTTCCCGCTGGGGTCAAAGTACGGGCCAACGGCAACGCCGGCTCGGACTCGCTCAGCGGCGGCCCGGGCGACGACGTCTTGGAGGCGGGTGAGAACTACAACGGGCCGAACGACGGCAACGACTCGCTAAGCGGAAACGCCGGTAGCGATGTCCTCTACGCCGACCCCGGTGCCGATCAACTCTCCGGCGGGCCCGGCAACGACCTGCTCGTATCCTCCGTAGCGACCTGCCAGGGGCATTCCTACGACGGCGGGCCCGGGGACGACACCGTCTCTTACGGGCGCTCGGACGCTGATCTGCGGGTTGAGCTGGGCGGCACCGGAAGTCCTGGTGGCTGCGGCAATCCGGATCGGATCGGCGGCGACAACGAGAGCCTCGAGGGCTCCGACGGGCCTGATGTCTTGATCGGGGATAGCGGCGAGAACAGCTTCCTGGGGCACCTCGGCGCCGACACCTTTATCGGCAAGGGCGGGGGCGACTTCATCGATGCCGTCGACGGCAAGCAGGACAAGGTCATTAGCTGTGGCGGCGGTGACGGTGACGTGATCAAGGACCGGGCCGACCCGGACCCGGTCGGCTGCTGAGCTCAGCGCTCTACCGGGCATACCCAGTACGCCTTAGACGGGCGTATTGCACATCTGCAGGGATCGCCATTGCGGCCGATGGAAGGGTCGGAATGGCACGCCAAGCCAAAATCACCGGCCCGCGACTCGCCATTGGCGCGCTCGTGACCGCACTGATCCTCCTGCTCCCTGCCTGGAGCCAGGCCTCAGCCGCGACCTGCGCTGGCAAGCACGCGACGATCGTCGGCACGGCGGGCAACGACGTCATCGTCGGCAAAAAGGCGAGCGACGTGATCTATGGCGGTGGTGGGGACGACAAGATCTCCGGCGGGCCGAACGGCAACGACACGATCTGCGGCGGGCCCGGCGAGGACTCGCTTCACGGCGGGCGGGGTAACGACGTGCTCGACGGGGGAGGCGGCGATGATCGTCTGCTCGGCGAAACTGGCGGCGACAACCTCATTGGCGGCGACGGCGAAGATCAACTGTTCGGCGCCAAAGGCCCAGACACGGAGCACGGCGGAGCAGATGCGGACAGGCTCTACGGCGGCCGTGGCCCGGATGAGATGAGAGCCGGAGGTGGTGACGACGTCCTCTACGCGGGCAAAGCCAGCGAGCGAGTCGTCGAGGGGGAAGGTGGCGAGGATCGCGTCTACGGCGGACGGGGCAACGACTCGTTGGAGGGCGGCTCGGGCGATGACATGGTCGACGGTGGGCTCGGCGACGACGCGATGGCAGGCGAGGGCGGCAGTGATTTCCTTATCGGCAACCACGGCAGAGACGACATCTCCGGCGGTCCCGGCGATGAAGACGTGCTGCGTGGCGATATCGGCTTCGACAAGCTCGACGGCGGCCCTGGCGCTCGCGACATCGCCTCCTTCTCCACCGCCTCCGAAGCGGTAATCGCCGACCTCGGGGCCGGCACCGCCCATGGGGATGGGCGCGACGCGATCGCCGCGGAAACCGAGGACATCGTCGGCTCGGCCTACAACGACACGCTGACCGGCAACGGTGGGCCAAACCGGATCGACGGTGGCGCAGGCTACGACAACCTCGATGGGCGCGGCGGGTCAGATGACCTCTTCGGCGGACCAGACGGGGCCAGCTGCGGCAACGCTGCGGTTACCGAGTCCTGCGACCGTCCTGCCGCGACCGGCGCCGGCCCGGCTGTGGTGCGCGTCCACAGCCTCGACCACAGCGGCTCGCTCAGCGTCCACGGCACCGGTGCCGACGACTCGATTGCGATCACCCTGCAAGGTGGGAGCTTCGTTGTCACCGATGCGAGTAATTCCTTCCCCGTTGCCAACGTCGACGGATGCGAGGCGGAAGTCGGCAATGCGATCTGCCCCACCGACGTGCAGACGATCCTGATAGATGCCAGCGGGGGCAACGATTCCGTCGCGGTAGACGGCAGCATCCCCGCCAACGTCGAAGTGCGGATCGAAGGCGGGACCGGAGCCGACCAGCTGCGCGGTGGGCCGGGTGGCGACGTGATTGAGGCCGGCGACGACAGCGACCCCGACCTGCTCGAAGGCGCCTCCGGCGACGATGCGCTGGTCGGCGCTCGTAATGACTTCCACGTTCCGGTGGGAAGCGGCAAGAGCACGCTGATCGGCGGCCTGGGCTCCGACGTGCTGGTTGGCGGCGACCCCTGCGACGGCGACTTCTTCGACGGCGGCCCCGGCAACGACAACGCCAACTTCTTCCGCTTCACGCCGGGCGTTTACGCCAAGATCGGCGGTCAGGTGAAGCGTGCCGGCAGCCCATGCACCCCCGGTCACATCGACTCGTCGATCGAGCAGTTGGAGGGCTCCCCCGGCCCCGACGTGCTGATCGGCAACCACAGAGACAGCCTGATCGGGCACGGCGGGCGCAACAGGCTGCGCTTCAGGCCGGGCGCCTAGCCCGGCCCGAAGCCCTCTTCGCCGATCAGCGGTACAAAGCGGCAGGGGCCGATCTCCTCCCTTCGCACGTCCCCGTCGTGGCGTCGAAACACGGTTAACATGTCTGCTTGGTCGCCGGCGATCGGGACCACAAGCAGGCCGTCGTCGGCGAGCTGTCCGAGCAGCGTCAGCGGTGGCGCCGGGGCCGTGGCGTGAACGGCGATCGCCTCGAAGGGTCCCCGCTCCGGAACCCCGCGGCTGCCGTCACCGACCAACACATCGACGTTGGCGACCCCGAGCTCGTCGAGGGCACGGCGGGCGGTCCCAGCCAGCGACTCGTGCCGCTCGACTCCAATCACCTCGGCGGCGAGGCGGGCGAGAATCGCTGCCGAGTAGCCCGAGCCGGTACCGACCTCCAGCACCCGCTCCGGACCGGTCAGCTCCAGCGCCTGGCAAATCGCGGCGACGATCCAGGGCTGAGAGATCGTCTGCGCCTCGCCAATTGGCAGCGCCGAGTCGGAGTAGGCGCGGCTGCTGTAGCGCTGCGGCACAAACTCCTCTCGCGGCACCTCCCCCATCGCGGCCAAGACGCGCTCGTCGGAAATTCCCCGGCGCCGCAACTGCCGCTCCACCATCAAGGCCCGCAGCTTCGGGAAATCCGTCACCTAAAAAATGTAGTTGCGGAGCTTCGCCGGCGCCAAAACCGTGACCCGGCCGCGGCCGGGTCGGACGATGTTGGCCCGCTCGAGATCGGCGAGGAAACGGCTGACGCTCTCGCGCGAGGTGCCAGCGAGCTGTGCCAGATCGGCCTGGTTCATGCGAATAGTGATCTCGCCCCCCGCGGCTGTTCGCGGCCCCTCTTCGGCGACCAGCTGGGAGAGGACGCCGGCAACTCGACTGGGAACGGTCTGGAACGACTGGCGCGAAATCCGCTCGTTAGCGGATCGCAGGCGCCGCACTAGGGCGGCGATCAGCTTCACAGTGATCTCCGGATGGCGGGCAAGCAGCGACCGCACCTCACCGGCCGGCAGCGCCAATAGCTCACCATCGCTGAGCGCTTCGACGCTGGCCGAGCGCACCTCGCCGTCAAGCATCGCCAGCTCACCGAAGATGTCACGGGGCCCGAGCGTGGCCAGGGTGATGGCCCGCCCGTCGGAGTGCTCGCGGGTGACGCGGAAGCTGCCAGAGCGGACGATGTAGCAAGCGTCGGAGTGATCGCCCTCGTGGAAGACACGCGTCGCAGCCGGGAACGAACGGGGTACGGCGACCTGCGAAAAGCTCTCCAGCTCGCCCTGCTCGAGGTCAGAGAAGAGCGGCACGCTGCGCAGCAGCTCGACCGGGCTGAGGCTCTCCTCCAAATCCGCCATTGCGAGGATTATCGCCCTTGAGACCCCCGGGACCCCCGCAGCGGTCGCAGTTATACCTGTATAGCCGGGATAAGTGCGAAGGCCGCGGGGGTGGGATAGGACGAAGGCGGAAGCCGGGAGCTCAGCGTGCCCGGGTCAGCACGCGGCCCGCGTCGAGGGCTACCCGGCCGGTCGGCGGTTCAGCCGCGGCCTTTGCTTGTGGCGCTTCCCGTGCGGGCGAGCGGCGTTGTTGACGGGCCGCAGGCCGAAGTCGTAGCTACCGGTTCGAAGGCGAGCTGGACATGGACGGCTGATCAACCCGCCTGGTGATACCGCTGAAACGGGATGAGAACTTTCAACCGGCGGACGCCGTCAACTTGCGGGGGCCGCCGCGGCTGAAGCCGGCGCCGAGCAGAGCCTGCTCGTGACCGGAACCGATCACCGGCTCGCCGTCGAGCTTCTCGATCCCGAGCTTCGGCAGGCGGCCGGCGGAAACGGCATCGGCGAGAGCCTGCATCGCAGTTGCAAGGTCGGCGTCGTCCAGCGCCGCGAGGCGGAGGATGCTGCGTCCGCCGCGCTCGACGTAGACGAACGGCTCACCGTCACAAAGCAGAACATAGGCGCCGGGGGCACGCGCTGGGCGCCGGCCCGAGGGAGGTTTCGGCCAGGGCAAGGCCGCACCGTAGGGATTGGCGGGATCGGTGGCGGCGAGGACCTGAAAGGAGCCGTCGGTTTCAGGGAGGGAGCGAAGCCGCTCGACGGCGCCGGGAAGGGCAAACTGGGCGCCGCCCAGTCCCTCGACGAAGTAGCCGCGGCGGGCGGTGCCGAGCAACTCCAGGTTGCCCAGCTCGGCATAGAGGGTCGCAAAGCCGCCCGGCACCCCCTCGGCCAGCACCGTCTCGCGAGTGACGATCCCGTAGCGCTCCAGCATCAGCTCGGCCTGAGCACGCAGCCTCGCCCCCGGGCCGGGGGCATCGGCGAAGAGCGGCGCCGTCAACGACCAGCGGCCCTGTACGGCGGCGCCGGAGCCCGAGCGGCGACGGGCAAAGCGGCGACCTTGGCGCTCGTGCGCGGGCACCGAGCGCAGCCGCGGCGCCCGCAGCGGCGCGAATGCGTCGTTGGTCACCTCTCCCGACCAAGCCAGATCCCATAGAGCGTTGTGTAACTCCTCGGCCGGGAAGTCGAGGTCGGCCAGCAGGTCCAGCCAGAAGGAGGGGCCGCCGCCAAGCCGCTCGCGGATCGCCTCCTGTGCAGCCCCCTCGAACCGCTCCAGCTTCGAGTTGGCAGGAGGCGGGCCGGCGAGGCGCACGTCTTCGCGGAAGTAGAGGGCGACGCGGCCGTCACTGCGCCCGCGTGAGCCGGCCCCAATCCAGACCAGCTCACCACTGGTGCAGAGTTCGTCCAGCCAGGCGGGGGAGTAGGCGCCGAGCCGGCGCGGCAGAACCTCTCCCTCCCAAACTTTGGGG
>DATNGU010000100.1:0-7496 GCA_035605775.1 Solirubrobacterales bacterium
TGTCTATGCCCCGGTGGTAGGCGTGCGACTCGGGCAGCTCCAGGCGCAGCTCGAGCTCCTCCAGGGGCAGGCGGTTCGGCGTGTCGCCGTAGACCTTGTTGGTCGAGCAGAAGACGAAGGTCGCCTCGGGGCAGTGCGCCCGGGCGGCCTCGAGCAGGTTCAGGGTCCCGTTCGCGTTGACCGAGAAGTCGGTCTGGGGGTCGCTGGCGGCCCAGTCGTGGGAGGGCTGGGCGGCCGTGTGGACGACCAGCTCGATCGCGCCCGCGTGCTGGCTGAAGATCCGCTCGACCGCGTCGCGGTCGCGGATGTCGACGTCCTCGCTGCGGAATTGCGAGTGAGCCTCGCCGAGGCGCTCGGTGACGTGCGCGGTCGACGCCTCGGGACCGAAGAAACGGGCCCGCATGTCGTTCTCGAGGCCGACCACGTCATAGCCCTCGCCGATGAAGTGGCCCACCGCCTCCGAGCCGATCAGTCCTCCAGAGCCCGTGATGATCGCAACCGGCATTTGTGCCTACTCCCTCTCCCCAACAGGGGCGTCGATGTTGAGCGCGGCCGCGATCCGCTCCTCGTCGCTCGCGATCCACAGGTCGATATCGGCGAGAACCTGCTGCGGGCCTCGCCGTGGACGCCACTCGTCCAAGCCGAACAGTCTTGCGCAGTCCGAGATGTAGACGGGCACGTCGCCGGCCCGGGTCTCCTCGACCGGCTCGATCGGGACCTCGCTGCCGGTCAGCTCGCGGCAGATCTGCGTCGTCTCGAGCAGGGAGAGGCTGCACTCGCGGCCGCCGCCGACGTTGATCGTGCGTCCGTCCCAGCCCTCTGGATCGAGCAGCTGGCGCTCGACCAGGTCGACCAGGTCCTCGACGTGGAGCAGGTCGCGCACCTGCTTGCCCTTGCCGCCGAAGCCGATGTAGGTGAGCGGCTTGCCGAAGTGGTGGGCGAGCATCCAGTGGGTGAAGACCCCCTGGTCGACCTTGCCCATCTGCCAGGGGCCGGCGATGACGCCGCAGCGGTCGACGACCGCGCGCACGCCGAAGGCGGCCCGGTACTCCTCGATCAGCAGCTCGGCCGCCAGCTTGGTCGTGCCGTAGAGGGTCCGGGCGCCGGTCAGGGGGAACTCCTCCGAGATCCCCGCCGCCGACGCGCCGGCCACGGGCTGCGCCTCGGCCAGCTCGAACCGCGTCGGCGCCTCCTCCAGCGCCAACGAGAGCTGCGGCTCGACCGGGTAGACGCGGCTGGTCGAGAGGAAGAGCATGAAGGCGCCGGCCCGCCGCGCCAGCTCCAGGCAGTTGTAGGCACCGGTCAGATTGGTGTGCATCAAGTAGGAGGTGTCGCCGTCGATCCCAGACATCACCGACGGCTCTGCCGAGCACTCGATCACGGCCGACAGCGACCCGAACTGCTCCAGATCGCTTGGCTCGCGCACGTCCCCTCGCACGAACTCGACCCCGGCCTGCTCCAGCCGGGGCAGATTCAATTCCGAGCCCCGCCGGTAGAGGTTGTCGAGGACGACGACATCCCAATCGCGATGGCGTGAGGCCAGCGACACGGCCAGGTTCGAGCCGACGAAGCCGGCGCCGCCGGTGACCAGCAGACGCGTCATCCCTGCGCCCTTCCGTCGAAGCGGAGGAGAGGCACGCGCCAGATCGCCTCGGCGACGATCTTACGATCCATCTTCGAGGAGCCAGTCCTGCGGTCGCGGAAGACGATCGGGACCTCGACGACCTCGAACCCGTGGCGGATCGCTCGGTAGGTCGTCTCTACCTGGAAGGCGTAGCCCCGTGACTGGATCGAGCCGAGGTCGATCGCCTCGAGCACCTCGCGGCGGAAACACTTGAACCCCCCGGTTAGGTCGCGCACGTCCACCCCCAGCACGAAGCGTGCGTACACGCTGCCGCCGCGGCTGATCGCCCGTCGCGCCGCGCTCCAGTCGCCGACCCCGCCCCCGCTCACGTAGCGCGACCCGATCACCACGTCGGCTCGTTCGCCGGCCTCGAGCAGCCGCGGCAGATAGGCAGGATCGTGCGAGAAATCGGAATCCATCTCCAGGACGAGTCCGGCGCCCTCGGCGAGCGCCCGCTGGAAGCCGGCGATGTAGGCGGGGCCGAGGCCTTCCTTGCGCTCCCGATGGAGGACGCTGACGCCATCGAGGCGTGCGGCGAGGCCGTCCGCGAGCTCGCCGGTGCCGTCGGGCGAGTTGTCGTCGACGATCAGCACCCGCGCCGAAGCGGGGAGCTTCTCCCGTACCGCCTCGAGGAAGGGCTCGATGTTGCCGGCCTCGTTGTAGGTGGGCAGGACGAGCCAGGCCGGGCTCTGTGCCGCAGGCTTGGACATGGCCATTGATGCTATTTGGCCGGCCCGCCACCTGATCGGCGCTCGGAAGCGGCGCAGACGAGCAGCGGCTGCCGCGGCCGCAGCTGCGCCTCCCAGTCGCGGCCGGCGGGGCTGGGAAGGAGGGGGATTTCCGAGGCCTGTCCCGCGGGCGCTTCGGCGCCGACCGCGTAGCCGTCGCCGAAACGGCGCAGGCCGACCGGGACCGACGGGCCGGTGTCGGGCCTGATCCAGATCCCACCCGGGGGCACTGGCAAGATCAGCTGCGCGGAGGCGGTGAGGGGGACGAAGTCGACGCAGCCCCGGCGCCAGCGCAGCCGGCCGCCTTCCTGGCCGACGCGGGTACCGGCCGGGAACGGCCGCGGCGCGCTCGCAGCTGCCCTCAGCTCGATCGGCAGCGCCCGCGCGATCAACAGGTCGGCGCCTTCGCGCGAGGTGGCGCTCGCCCTCCGCAGCTCCTCCAGCGTGAAGGCAGGCGTGCCGAAGTTCATCTTCGCCTCCCGGTAGCTGCCGAGGAGGTACGAAAGGTCCGCGTAGCCGCCCTCGGGCTGATCGGATTCGGTCTCAAGCGCGAAGTCGTCGGGAACCCGGGCCGGCAACAGGTCGGCGGCGGCGAGCGCGGCGCGGTTCTGATCCGACTGCTCGCGGAAGAAGATGCCGGCATCGCGGATCGCCTGCACGTTCGGGATCAGGCCGATGGCGCAAACGCATCCCAGCGCCACGGCGCCCCGCCTCGCCGCAGGGATCGCCGCGATCGCTTGCCCGGCGACGAGCAGGAGCAGGACGACGCCGGTGTAGATGTAGCGGGCCACCTCGGGTTGGCGGGCCGGACTGGCGACCATGCCGGTGGTGAGCCAGAGGGTGAGCAGCGCGACCAGGGCGGGGATCGCGGCGCGGGGAGGCCGGTAGCCCCAGCCCACCGCGGCGATGGCCAGCGCGACCAGCGATGCCCCGGCGAGGGCCTGGCCGGGGCCGAGCTGGAAGACGTTCTCGGTACCGCCGGCTTCGGCGAAGAGGCCGGTGATCGACGCCAGCTCCGCCGCCAGCGAGTCGAAGGCGAATGCCGGCAGGCCGGCCAGGTTGACGATCGCGAAGTCGCTCTCCTCGCCGCTGCCTTCGGTCAGCCGCCAGAGGGCGTAGAGCAGGAGCGGCAGGGCGACGATCCACTGGCGCCGCCAGCTCGAGCGCGAGTCGAGCCAGACGATCGCCGCCGCGCCGGCGATGAAGGGGAGGGCGAAGCCGTTGGAGGCGATGCCCACGACGAGCAGAGCCGTGGCGGCGGCGTCCCATGCAGTCGTCCGGGCCCGGAGCGCGAGCCAGGCAGCCAGACCGGTCGCGGCCGAGAGCTCGATCGGCAGCGCATGCGAGCCGATGAAGATGTCGGCAGCCGAGCCGAGGAAGAGCAGCAGGACCGCCGGCAGCAGCGCCGCGAGGGCGCCGAGCGAGCGGCGCAGCATGACGAACAGCATCAGCGCCACCGCCAAATGGGTCGCGACCGCAACCACCCGAAGTGGCAGCGCCGTCGCCGCGCCGAAGAGCTCCAGCGATGCCTTGGTGATCAGAACCGGCACCGCCGCGAGGTGACCGTTGTCGGGAGCAAGCAGCGCCGAGAGGCTCAGGCCCTCCCGCCCCAGATAGCCGAAGGACCACTCGTCGACGAACAGGGTCTGCCCCCGTCCCTCCCAGAGCAACAGCAGGGCGGCGATCGCCATCGCGCCGGCGAGACCCGCCCAGGCGAGCCGGTCGCGGCGCTCCTCGTCCCACTCGCGCCAGCCCACGACCGGGCGGCCCTAGCCGGCGGCTCGCTGCCGCGAGCCGCCTTCGACCGGCAGCATGAACTCGAATTCGCCGACCTGCTCGACCGACCGGAAGCCGTCGAGCACGTAGCGCGCCAGTGGCCTGTCGGGGGGAGGCGCGCCGCGCAGCCAGTTTTCGGCGCGGGCGTCGCTGCGGATCGCGCAGGGGCGGGGGGATGCGCGCAGCTCGTCGGCGATCCGCTGCTGCCTCTCGCCGTCGAGGGCGTTGATCCACGCGCCCGGCGCGTACGGCGGCGGCGCTTCGATCCCCGACCAGATGTAGAAGCTGTCGATGTTCGGGTAGCCGATGAAGTCGGTGCAGCGGTAGCGGTGCAGGAGGTCGACCAGGCGGGCGTAGGTTTCGGTCTCTTCCGGCGCGAGCCGGAGTTGGCCGGCGCCGGCGAAGGGCAGTGCCTCCTGGTCGCGATAGATGACGGCGCCGTTTGCGGCGGGACGAACGATCGCGTCGAGCGCGAACTGGGCGGCGAGAGCGATCGAGACGACGGCGGCGACGATCCCGAAGCGCTCCAGCGCGCGGGCGCCGCGGGACTCCCCCCAAGCGCGCAGCGAGGTCAGGGCGTCGCCGAGGCAGAGCGCGCCGACCGGGACGAAGGTGAGCGCGGCGATCGACATCTGGCTGCCGGCGACCGGGTAGACCTGGAGCGTCTCGGCCACCGCCAGGGCGGGCAGCATGACCCTGACGAAGCGCTTGTAGGGCGACTCGGAGACGCCGGCCGGGGGGAAGGCGGCGACCCAGGCCAACGCGATCGGCAGCGAGTCGGGGTTGCCGGCCGACGGGTTGATCGAGAAGGGGGCGATCCGCGCCACCGTGAACCAGATCGTCACCCCGGCCGCAGCACGCAGCAGCCCCGGCCAGATCGACGGCGCAACGCCGCCGGCGCTGGGGCGCAGGCGCACGCACAGCGCCGCCGCCGCGACCGCGGCGAGGGCCCAGTCGACGGCGGCCCCGGGCTGGGGGAATTCGGTCATGTTGACGTCGCGGACCCGCATCGCCTCGGTGACCATGCCGTCGTAGATGCCCGACAGGGAGGATCCGTTGAGCACGATCGCCGCGACGATCGCGGCGAAGGCGACGGCGAAGCCCGCGACGGCGGCGAGCAGCCAGCGGCCGGCGCCGTCGTCGGCCTCACCGGCGCGCGGCCGCGAGGGCCAGGCCGCGATCGCGATCGCGGCCATCGCCAGCACCTCCAGCGCCATCAGGTTGCGGACCCAGGAGATGCTGAGGTCGCGGGCGGTGAGCACGATCGGCAGCGCCACGAAGCCGGCGACCACCGGCCAGCGCAGCCAGCGGCGGCCCTGCAGCGGCTCGACCGTGAGCACGGCTGCCAGCACGACCGCGGCGACCGCGAAGACGCCGAGGTTGAGCTTGGTCAGGGTCAGCGCAGCCAGCAGCGCGCCGGCTGCGGCACCGGCCCAGGCCACCCGCCGGGTCGGGCCGGCGACGGCGAGCAGGGTGAAGGCCCCGAGCAGCGCCACGCAGAGGATCTGCGGGTGCATCGGCTCGTTGGCAAGCGCGTAGAGCGAGCCGAAGGCGGCGATCATCCCCGCCAGGCCGAGCGCGAGGCGACCGCTGAGGCGCTGTGCGGCGAGCCCGTAGAGGAAGCTCGTCCCGACCCAGAGAACCAGCACGATCGAGCGGCTGACGTCGGTGGTGACGTCCTGGCCGGTGAACGCGAAGAGGCCGCCGAACAGCTCGTAGTAAAAGGGGCCATAGGGCGAGTAGATGTCGCTGTAGAGCGTGCCGCCGCTGGCGAACGCCTTCAGCGTCACCAGCAGGGTCCCCTCGTCGTCGTAGGGGGCGAACTGGGTGAAGAGAGCGAAGTAGGCGGCAACCGCTGCTCCCATCGCGACAAGCGCGTAGAGAGCGACCGCGACCACGGCGGGGTCGGTCAGGGTGTCGCGCCAACCGGGGCGGCGCTCAGCAGCGGCAGGCGATCGGGTGGCGGGGCCTCCGGTCACGGCCGGCGCACGATAACGGCCGCGGCGGCAGCTCAGTCTGGATCGTCTGGCCGGAGCGCGGCCAGCGAGGCATTCGTCGGGCCGCGGCGAGCGCCGCGGTCGCGCAGCCTCATGCGGTAGGCGAGCCCGCCGACGTCCTTCAGCATCTGCATCCCGGCTGAGCCGACCCGGACGCTGGAGCGCGAGTCGTGCAGGTAGAGGATCGGCACCTCGGCGATCCGCAGGCCGGCCCGGTCGGCTCGCATCAGCAGCTCGACGTCGAAGGCAAAGCCGGGGCAGGTTTGCTCGGCGAGCAACCGCTTGGCGGCTTCCGTCGGGAAGAGCTTGAACCCGTTCTGGGTGTCCCGCAGGTGGAGCCCGGTGAGCAGGCGGACGGCGCCATTGAAGCTGTTCCCGAGCACCTTGCGGTGCAGGGGGCCGCGCTCGACGACGGCGCCGGCGACCGCCCGTGAGCCGATCGCGATGTCCGCTCCGCCGCGGATCGCGGCGGTCAGCTTGCTCAGCTCCCCGAGCGGGGTCGAGAGATCGACGTCGGCGAGCAGCACGTACTCGCCCCGCGCCCTTTCGACCCCTGCGGCAAACGCCGCGCCCTTACCCCGGTTGTGGTCGAACTCGAGCACCGGTTTGACCTGCGGCATCTCCCCCGCCGCTTCCTTGAGCATCTCCGCGGTACGGTCGGTGCTGCCGTCGTCGACGATCAGGATCTCGACCAGCCGCATGCCGGCTTCGGCGGCTGCCTCGCCCGCACGGTTGGCCAGTGCATCGAGGAGCGCCGGCAATCTCGCCTGCTCGTTGTAGGCAGGTATGACCAGAGAAAGGGTCGCCGAGGCGGGGGCCGATGGGGTCTCGTCTCCCACCGCGGCAACGATAGAGGGATCGCCCTTCGGGGGGCGGTTTGACGGCACGAGCCCGCTAGGGCCGCGGCCGGCCGCCGGTGAGGCCGACGAAGGTATGCCAAGCGGGCTTCGCCTTGAGGCGTTCGCCGACGCGGAAGAGGCCGGTCGAGTCGCAGAAGTTGCAGGAGCCCGTGATGTCCTTCCAGGTGAACCAGTAGACGCCCTTCAGGTTGAGGCGGTGTCGGTTGCCGACCAGGTACTCGTAGGCAAGGCGCATCTCCCGCAACTGGAACCCCACCCCCTGCTCGAAGCTGACCAGGTTGGGGTTGTTTTGGGATCCCCAGCCCATCTCGGTCATGTACAAGCGGGCGCCGGTGTCGTGGTTCTCGACCATCACCTGGCGCAGTTCCTCGACCATCCGTACCAGGTCGTTCGCGCTTTCGGCGTAGGGATGCAGGGCGACGCCGTCGAAGCTGGCCTTGATCCCGGGCACCCGGTAGAGGCGTTCGAGGAATTCGACCGCGTGCATCCCGCGTGGAGGCCTGGCATTGGG
>DATNGU010000101.1:0-2559 GCA_035605775.1 Solirubrobacterales bacterium
ACATCTCCGGCGCTTCGGTGACCGACATCTCGGTGCTCGAGTTCATCGAACGGCGGCTCGACGAAGGCGGGGTCGATCCCTCCAGCTGCACCTTCGAGATCACCGAGACCGCGAACGTCTACGACTATGAGGCGGCGGGCGGCTTCGCCGACCGGTTGACCGAGTTCGGCTGCCAGGTCGCGATCGACGATTACGGCGCCGGCTTCGGCCCCTTCCACTACCTGAAGCGGATTCCCTTCGATCTGATCAAGATCGACGGGTCGTTTGTCCGCGACATGCCGCGCAGTGACGCCGACCAGCTCACCGTAAAGGCGATCGTCCAGATTGCCCGCGGCCTTGGCAAGACGACGATCGCCGAGTATGTCCAGGACGATCAGACGACCGAGATGCTGCGCGATTACGGGGTCGACATGGCCCAGGGCTTCCACCTCGGCCGGCCGATCGACCTCGACGAGGCTTTCGCCGAGACCGCCTAGGGCCGGACGCTCAACCGCGCAACTGGGCCCGCTTCACCTTGCCGCTGGCCGTCTTCGGCAGCTCGGTGGCGAACTCGACGATGCGGGGGAACTTGTAGGGCGCCGTCTCGCGCTTGCAGTGCTCCTGCAGCTCGCGGGCCAGCTCGTCGCTTGGCTCGCGATCGCGCGGTACGACGATCGCCCGCACCACCGCGCCGCGCTCAGGGTCCGGCGCGGCGACGGCGGCGGCCTCGGCGACCGCCGGGTGGGCGAGCAGGGTGGACTCGACCTCGACCGGTCCGATCCGGTAGCCGGAGGAGACGATGACGTCGTCGCCGCGTCCCTCGAACCAGAGGTGGCCGTCGTCCTCCTGGCGAACCATGTCGCCGGTCGGCCACCACTCGTCCTCGCAGCGCTCACCGTCGAGGTAGCGGCAGAAGAAGGTGGGGGAGGAGGAGGCCTTGAGCTGCAGTTCCCCGTTCTCGACCCGGACGACGATTCCCGGCAGCGGCTTGCCCATCGAGCCAGGTCGCACCGGCTCGCCGCTGAGGTTGCCGGAGATGTGGCCGGTCTCGGTCTGACCGTAGCCATCGGCGGGCTCTAGGCCGGTTGCCTGGAGGAAGGCGGCGATCGTCTCGGCCTCCAGCGCCTCGCCGGCCGAGACCATGCGGCGCAGCGCCGGGAGAGGGCGCAGCTGGGTGCGCTTGGCCAGCATCCGGTACTCGGTCGGCGCCTGGCAGAGGACGTTGACGCCGAGCGCTTCGGCGAAGTCGAGCCGCTGCGTGGGATCGAAGCGGCCGTCGTGGATCACCGCCGCGGCTCCGGTCAGCCAGGGGGCCAGGAAGACGTTCCGGGCGGACTTAGACCAGCCGGGGGCGGTCGTGCACCAGACCAGCTCACCGGGGCGGGAGCCGAGCCAGTGCTCCGCCTGGGCGCGCTGTCCGTCCAGGTATCGGTAGGCGTGCACCACGCCACGCGGCTCGCCGGTGGTGCCGGAGGTGAAGACGATTAGCGCCGGGTCCTCGGCGCCCATCTCCTCGAGCGCGGCGGGCGTCTCCTGCGGGCGATCCTCATCGAGCGTTTCGGTGACTTCTTCGAGGGTCATCACCGGTACGTCGTCGGGCAGCTCGCCGAGCAGGCCCTCGCCGGCGACGCAGAGCGCCGGTGCGGCGGCGCTCGCGCGCAGCTCCAGGTCGTGGCGGCGCAGCTGCGGGCTGCAAGGCAGGGCGACCGCACCCATCCGCCAGCAGGCGAGCAGGGTCAACGCCCACTCGATCCGGTTGCCGAGCAGCGTCATCACGACGTCGCCGCGCTTTACGCCCCGCGCCGCGAAGGCGCCGGAGAGGCCGGCCGAGCGGGCGATCAGCTCGCCGAAGTGCCAGTCGCGCCGGTTGCCCTCGGCGTCGACCGCGACGATCCCCAGCCGCGAGGCGGGGGATCGTTCCAGCACGTCCTCGATGAAGTTCACGTGCGGCAGTCTGTCGCACGGCATCTATTCACGGACTCTCAAGTCTCAGAGATGCGCAGACGTGCGAAGACGCGGCGGAGCGGTTTGGGAGCCCACCAGTTCCACTCGCCGAAGAGACGCATAAGCGAGGGGACGAGGAGGGCGCGGACGACCGTCGCGTCGAGCATCACGCCGAAGGCCATCCCGATCGCGATCTGTTTGACGAAGAAGACGCTGCTGACGCCAAAGGCGAGGAAGACGACGGCGATCGCCAGCGCCGCGGCGGTGATCACTCGGCCGGTGCGGCCGATCCCGATCGCGACCGCCTCCTCGTTCGTGTCGCCGAGGTCATAGCGTTCTTTGATCCGCGCCATCACCAGCACCGCGTAGTCGGTGGCGAGGCCGAAGATGACGGCGAAGAGGAAGACCAGGCTGGTCACCTCGATCGCGTTCGGCCCGGTGTAGTCGAGGGGGCTCTCGAGCCAGCCCTCCTGGAAGGCGAGGACGAGGATGCCCAGCGTCGCGCCGAGCGTCAGCGAGTTCATCACCAGGGTCTTGATCGGCAGCAGAACCGAGCCGGTCAGCAGGAAGAGGATGACGAGCGTGGTGAGGACGACGATCGCGACCACGAGCGGCGCGTGGTCGATCAGGCTTTGC
>DATNGU010000102.1:0-3150 GCA_035605775.1 Solirubrobacterales bacterium
GTGAAAGCGAGCGAGGCCGCGACCCCGAGCGCCGTCTTCCCGGCTCCCACCGACATCACGCATGCTGCCCTCAGACCGCCACCCAAGTAGTAGTTAGCGAGCGCCGCAAACGCTTGCGTCTGGCAGTCGCGCAGGGTTGCCTGGTTGATCTGCTGGTGCACCCCATCGAAGTAGGAGCCGCTCACCGCCGGGCGCACCAGCGGCGAGGGTGCGAGGGCGTAAAGAGGATCGGGGTCCATCTCAGGCACCTCGATGTGCGGATTGACGATGACAAACCCCGCCAAGAATGGATCGGTCGCCAAGATCGCCTGCAGCTGGGCAATGCAGCGAGCGGTGTCCGAGCGAATCGAGTCATAGGAAAAGCGCACCACCAGTCGCCCCGTCGCCTGGATGTCGTTCTGGCGGAGGCGGTCATAGCTGAATGCCCACCGGGTCGAATGAAACTCGAATCCATCGAGCTCGACGGCGATCCGCCGCTCGGAGCCGTCGATCTCATAGTCGAGCCGGTATGAGCGGCCGTCGGATACCAGCTCGCGTTGGGGCTGCACATGCTCAACGATCCCCGCCTTCGTCGCCGGGGCCAGCACCCAACGCAAGAATGCATACTCGAGGAAGGAGTCAGAAGAAAGCGCACAGTGAACCGAAAGGTCAGGCACCGTCTTCGGCGCGCACCGCCGCAATTCGCTCTTTCAACGCCCCAACCCACTCCTCGCCCTGGCCGAAGCGGACACCGATTTCAGCGATTCGCAACGCCTCCCCGAGAAAGCCCTCACGCTCGTAGAGCGTCGGCAGAGAGTGGAAGGCCGACGCCTGATAGAAGGGATCCTGGGTTTCATCGCCAGCAGCGAACTCATTGGCAAGCGCCTCAGGACAAACCTCGATCAGCCGCACGTCGAAGAGGTAGAGGTACTCACACCAACGGATCGCCTCCGGTTCCTGCCGCTTTCGCCGCCAAAGCAGGCCAGCGGCGCTCTGCATCGCGAAGTGATAATCAGACGGCTCCCCGGGCAGCTCCAGCGCCTCCCAGAGTTGGGCCAGCAGCGCCTCACTCGTGAGGTCCTCACGATCGGCTGCCCAAGCGTGGTCTTGCGCCGGCGAGCGACCGCTCGTCCCGATTCCATGCTCGTCAACCTCCTCGCTCTCCCAAGTGAGCCGGTCAAACTGACGACCGTCGAAGAGGGCGGTTCGGGTCTGTCTCGGCACAGCGTCGTGACGAGGAAGCGACTCTCGATCCACCTCCACCGGCGGCGTGTATTCGATACCTGGAATATCTCCGAGCCGTTTAAACCAACTGAGCACGACCAGAGAATAGATTCAAGTAGAGACAGAGGTTTTAAGGCGGGCGCCTAGGTCCTTCAAGGGGGCACACTGCCACCGAGAGATCGCTCGTCGGGGGGCATTCAGCCAGCTGCGGTCTGGTGGGCCCGCGGAATCCACACGGTCCGAGTCCAGAAGCGACGTGATGCCAGGCTCAAGGACCTCAGGCCAGACGGCGACGGACCCGCTCTTCCTCGATCACCTCGACCATGCGCGCGGCGATGCCGTCGCGATCCTTCCAGACGGTCCGCGTACCGTCGGGCGTCTCAGCCCACGTCCAGGGCTCGTCGATCCCTAGCCGACGAGCCGACTTCTTCAACGGATTGGTCAGGTTCGCAGGAATGCTCGTCGGTCCCTTCAGATCCAGCGCCCAGACGAGATCCTTCGAGTTGATCTCGCCCTGTTCGGCGATTTGGCCAAAGAAGACCCTCGCCCGTTCGAGCACGCTGTTGCCGAGGTGATGGCCGACCAGGAACTGCTCACACGTCTCGCGGTCATATTCGGATGATGCCGACGGGACCGCAGTCGCGGGCGACGAGGACGAGCTCGACACAAAGCCGCGTTGAACGAGCTTGGGGGCAAGTAGGTCGGCGAGGTGGTCAAGCCATTTTTCGGGGTCTGCGTTCATCGTTTCTCCATGTGTATATATGTTGCACAATGTGTAGCACATATACACACACCGGACACCCTCGCCTCGCTCAGCACGAAGCGCTCCTTCGGTGTCCAGTCAAGGCGACCCGCCGGAACTCCCCCCGTGCTGGGTCATCAGGCTCCAGTTGGGTGCGCCAGGCCTCAGTGTCAGCGAAGACCCCCAAGCCGTGGTCACCGACGACGGTGATCGTGTTGCTCAGGACACCGAAGCGGCCACGATGCTGACCCGGTGGGGGCTACGGCGCGTACCGTCTTCGTGCATCGAAGTGGAGGCTTCGATGCTGGCCCCGGGGGCGTTCCACCGCTGCCGGGGCACTTTGCTTATGTCGGCCCGGCGACCGTAGCTCCGCCGCTGACCGAAAGCGAGGCGGAATCGGTCGAAATCGCCGCTAATCCCCGCGCATCCGCGCCGTTTTGGGAACTAGTGCCCAAAACGGAGGCGATATGCGGGGGTGGTTTGATTTTCCCCCGCGAGGGCCGACCGGCCCAAGTGCAGGAGATTCGATGCGAAGCGGCTGATGGGATTCGAACCCACGACCTTCTGCATGGCAATTGCTCCAAGCTCAACCGCGAAGCACAGCCTAACACGCTGATTTGCAGCAGGTTCCTGGTTCGCCGAGCGTCTTTCGGCCCCCCTCGATATGCGCCGATTTGCGCGGATATGCAGCGTTTCGGGAACTTCTAACGCGGAGTTCCCGAAATCGTCAGACCGGGTTCCGTCGGCCCACTTAGCAACGGGTGAGTCGATCACTCCTTGCGAGCAGAGGGACGCAGATCGGAGGGAACGGCGTGAATCAGCTCGGCATCGCGCTTGTTGCTAAGCGAGTCGAGGAACCGTTCGACCTCCTTTGAACCCTTCTTCGTCCGAGCGTAGGCAGCCGCGATTTCCGCCACCACCTCCGGTTCGAGCTCTCCTTCAAGGAGATCTCCGATCGGTCGGTCATCACGACGCCAACGCTCGACCAACGCGCTCGTTAGTGGGCTGATGCGTATTGGCCTCCCATTGCTCTTCAGCTTCGTCTTCAGGTTTTTCCCGGGGATGAGTGAGGCGGCCGCCGGGTCGGACCCGATCGCCTTCCGTAGAGGAACGAAGGTCTCGCGCAATAGCAAGGCGGCATTCGGGTCAGAAGAGGCAAGGGCAAGCTGAAACAAAAAGGCGACCTGCCGAAGGTCGCCAGCGCT
>DATNGU010000103.1:0-2114 GCA_035605775.1 Solirubrobacterales bacterium
CGCTCTCTGGCACCGCCCTCACGTTCGTGCTGAGCTGGGCCGACATCGGGGCGCGGTCCTTCAACTTCTCGGTCGCGAGCCTCCGTGAGAACGCCGACCTCGCGCCCGGCTTCGGAATCGCGGCCTATCCCCGAAGGCGTACCGCTCGCCCCCGTACGCACATCGCGCCATCTGCGCCGGCCCCCCCGAGGCTCAACGCTTCGGCCTCCGGGAAGAGAAACAGCCGGTGACTCTCGCCAGTGGCCCGTCCCTGGACGGGCCACTGGCCCGCTAGCAAGGCAGGGCGTGCAGGACGTAGGCGTCGATCGCCGCGTCCTTGCCCTTGACGCGTAGGCCGGCCCGCGGCTCCACGACTGCGCCGTCCGGCAAGCGCTCGAAGGTCTGCGCGCCGATCAGCACGCCGCCTACAGGCGCGAGGCCCTCGAGCCGCGCACCGGTGTTGATCGTGTCGCCGACCATCGGGTACGCGACGTGGCCCTCGCCGCCGATCTCGCGGAGGACGGCCTCGCCGCTGTTGACGCCGACGCGCATCCGTGGCCAATCCGAATGCGCGTCGGCGAGATCGGCGAAGGCACGCTGGAGCGCCAGGGCGGCGCAGGCGGCCCGCCGGGCGTGATCGGGCTGGTCGCCGGTGCGGTTGAAGACGGCCACCACGCCGTCGCCGATGAACTTCTCCACTTCGCCGCCGAACTGCCGCGTGAGCAGTGGGGCGGCGGTGCCCCAGTACGCCTGGAGCACTGCTGCGGCCTCGGCCGGGCTCGAGCGCTCGGCGAAGGTCGTGTAGCCGACGAGGTCGCTGAAAAGGACGCTGACGTCCTGCTGGCGCTCTCGCGTCGTCGTGAGGTAGAGGTCGCGGAAGCGCTCGTCGCGCCACTGCCGCTGCGCGGCGAAGCCGATGATCAGGTAGGCGGTCACGATCAGGAAGTGCCACTCCCACCAGCTCGCGTGCCACTTGCGCTCCCCCGTGACGGCGACGCCGATCAGCGCCTCGGAGAGCAGCACGAAACAGGCGATCACGGCGGCCGGCAGCAGGTTCGGCCGCTGGCGAAAGAGCGTCCAGTAGCGGGCGGCGCTGACCGCGTAGACGATCGTGCCGACGATCGCGAAGACGGCGAGCAAGCTCCCCCTCGCGGCCTCGCTGTCCGGCCCGTCGAGCGGCGGCAGGTTCAGGACGGTCCAGACGAACCAGCCGCCCATCGCCGCCAGCACGGTGGCGCGGAGAAGCCGACGGTGGCGCATCGCCAGCCGGGCGAACTCCGGCCGCACGTCGACGAACGCCGAAGCTGCCGCGAACCCCGCGCTGACCAGCAGGCCGACCGGGATCGCGACCTTGAAGCCCGAGTGGTCGCCCGAGAAGAGGACGCCCTGCGTCCCGAGCGCGTGAAGCCCCATGAAGCCTCCGGTCGCCATGAAGGCGAGCGAGAGGAGAAGCACCCGCGCGTCTCCACGGCGGTTTGCCGCCTCGCCCGCGGCAAAGCCGAGCACGAACGCGATCGTGCCGACCACTCCGAACAGCACGAAATGCACCCGGTAGTTCTCGAAGTGAGGGTCGAGCTGCGAGCGCAGCAGAAGCGAGACGAGCCCGATCAGCGGCAGCGCGACGGCGAGGAGCTCGGCGATCGCTCCTGCGCGGATCCGCTGGCGAGACGGGCCCACCGAGTGGTGGTGGCCCGGATCGTCGTCGGGTAACTGATCGCGGGTGCTCGCGACTTCCATGGCCACATGACGCGGATCGGGCCGCGGACCTTCCCGTGAGGCCGCCGCCGCTCTAGGCTGCGCCGATGCTCACCCGGCCCCTGCGCGTCACGGCGACGCTGCTGGCCGCCGCGCTCGCCGCCTGGGTCATCGCCGCTCAGCAGATGCGGGGGATGGACGCCGGTCCCGGCACGAACCTCGGCGGCCTCGGCTGGTACCTCGGCATCTGGGTGACGATGACGGCGGCGATGATGCTGCCTTCGGCCGCGCCGATGGTGCTCACCTACGCGAGGGTCGCGCGAGACGCACGCACCTGGGTCTTCGTCCTCGGCTACCTCGTCGCGTGGACGGCCTTCGGGCTGGTCGCCTACGGGCTGTACCGCCTGGTTGCGAGGTCGTCGCCGGGGTGGGTCGCCTGG
>DATNGU010000104.1:0-5041 GCA_035605775.1 Solirubrobacterales bacterium
GAGGAGGAGATCGGCAGGAACTCGGTGAGCCCCTGGACTATCCCCAAGAGCAAGGCCTCTAGCTCGGACATTGGCGGGGCAGTCTATGGAGAAGGGAGCGCCGGGCATCCCCCGCCGGAAGCCCGCATAGTTACGGCCTTCAGGGTTCTAATCGGGAAGGGCTCCAATGCTTCCCGCGGGGGACACCCGGCGCTCCAGGCCGTAGAGACTGCCGCCGGTTGCGCTAGATTCCCGAGCGTGATTCAGCTGTCGCGCCGCTCCCGGATGATTGCCGCGCTCTCCGCAGCGCTTGCCATGCTGCTCGTAGCTGCCCCGGGCGCCTTCGCCGAGAACGGGGTTGGCCTTGCCGGGCCGACTACGGACAAGACGGTGACCTTCTTCTGCTTCGGCGTGATCGCCTTCTTCGCGATCCTGGTCATCGTCATGTCGCTGATCCAGGGACGGCTCGAGAAGCGCAAGGAAATGCGCCGCCAGGATCTCGAGCGATACGGCTGACAGCCGTCAATCGAGCCTGAAGCCACTCAGTAGGCGTTTCTCGGTCTCGCCCTCGATCTTGGCGGCGACTTCTACTTTGCCCTCCAGCGGGGTGCCGCGAATCTTGGTTGCGAGCAGGTCGTCGACCTGGAAGATGCCGGCCGAGTTGTTGAGCTCGATCTCGATCCGCACCGGGCGCTCCTCCCCCGCTTCGATTCGCACCTCGTCGACCGCCGCCGCGGAGATCGAGTGGATTCCCTCCTGTCCGGCCTCGAGCGGGAGGCGGGTGCGCCCCTGGGCCATGTCGAGGGCGTCAGCGACGCGGACGACGCCAGCCTCCAGCGTGTAGGGCTCGCCGCGGCGCCGGTGGCCGATAATCGCGTGCAGGATCTCCGCCGCAACGATCGTCCGCTTCGGCTCGCGATATGGCCCGGCCAACAACCGCTCGAGCGCGCTGTTGGCGAGGAAGAGGCTGTAGGCCTCGTGGTCGGCGCGGTGGATCGACATTCCCACGTCGTGCAACAGGGCGCCGCCGGCCACGACCACCTCGGCATCGCGCGCCGACAGCTCATGGTCGGCGATGACCGCCGGCTCCACCCCGCCCTTGACCAGGAGACGCAGCAGCCGCAGGGAGATGTTGAGGACGATCTGGGTATGGACCCAGGAGTGGTCCGACATGCCGAGCCGTTCGGCGTGAACCTGGGCCATGTACCACCAGGCGCGCACCTGCTCGTCGCCGTTGACCGCCTCGAGGAATTCGTCCAGCTTGCGGTTCCCCCGGGTCGGCGCCCGCACCCTGGCCTCGGCGATCGCCTCCACGGGTGGCTTGCGGACTGGCCCCTTCGGGTCTGGAGCGGGAACTGCCTCGTCGTTCATGGAAGCCATCGTAGGAAGGGCACCGGGCGTCCCGGTGCCCTTCCCAAGAGGTCTAGCCGCAGACGGGCCAGGGACTGGAGCCGGACTGCGAATACAGCAGAGCTGCTCGATAGTCCTGCTCTTGCTCGGAGGCTGCAGCCGGGTCGCCGGAGCCGCCCATTGAGGCCCAGGTGCCGAAGTCGAACTGGTACTTGCCTCGGTAGGTGCCGTCGGCGGAGACGGCGGTGGGGTCGCCACCTGACTCGCAAGCTCCTATCGAATCCAGCGTTTCCTGCGAGACGCCGCCGGGGAGGGCGGCGAAGGCTTCGCGCCGTTCGCGGCGCAGCCTGGCCTGGCGGGCGACGCGGATCCGGTGCAGGTGGACATGGATCGCTCGCTGGAAGCTCTCGACCGGCCCGGTCAAGACCGCGACCTCGGCCGGCTCGGCATTTGCGAGGCCGATCCGTTGCGATGAGCCGCTGCTGTCAGGGGCGGCGATCGCCACCGCCGGAACGACGAGAGCGATCAGAAGGACGGGAATGGAATATGTGCGTTTTGTGAGCAAGCGGGGAACCGTGGCGGGGTTCAGAGCGCCGCAGAGTGATCGCGCTCACAGAGCTCACAAAGCGCGTGCGGATCTGCACGAGTGCAGGCGTGAACCGCGAGTCCCAACGTCGGTCACTGAACGCGATCGTGCGCGTAAACGCGCGATCATCCCCGCATTGCCGGCCAGCCCCCCACCTCGCGCTTGCTCCTCGCCTGCCCCGATCAGCCTGGGCTGATCGCCGCGGTCAGCGGCTTCCTCGCCGATACGGGCCGCAACATCGTCGATGCAGACCAGCACTCGAGCAATGAGGGCCGGTTCTTCATGCGGATGGCATTCGATCCCGCCCCGGAGGAGGAGCGGGCGGCGCTCTATAGCCGCTTCGAGCAGGAGCTGGCGGGACCGCTGCGGATGGAGCACCGCTTCGCCGAGTCGAGCGAGCGCAAGCGGATCGCGATCATGGTCTCGCGCGAAGACCATTGCCTCTCCGACCTGCTCTGGCGCTGGCGCAGCGACGAGCTGGGGGCGGACGTGGTCGCCGTCGTCTCCAATCACCCCGACCACGCCGACCAGGTTGCCTCGCTCGGCCTCCCCTACCACCACGTGCCGGTCGAGGAAGGGGGCAGAGAGGCAGCCGAGCAGCGGCTGCTGGAGCTGCTCGAGGGCGAGATCGACCTGCTCGTCCTCGCCCGCTACATGCAGATCCTCTCGGCGGACTTCCTGCGACGGGTCGCGGCACCGGCGATCAACATCCACCACAGCTTTCTGCCCGCCTTCGTCGGCGCCGACCCCTACGCCCGTGCCCACGAGCGCGGCGTCAAGCTGATCGGCGCCACCGCCCACTACGTGACGGAGGAACTGGACGCCGGTCCGATCATCGACCAGGACGTGGTCAGGGTCAGCCACCGCGACGAGATCGACGACCTGAGGCGAATCGGGCGCGACGTCGAGCGCCTCGTCCTCGCCCGCGCGGTCAAGGCCCATCTCGACGACCGGGTATTGCTGGACGGCGCCCGCACCATCGTCTTCTGACGGCATTGGCTGTCTAGCCAGCCGATTCCGTAATGTTCGGCGCATGGAGCAGGCGACGCTGTCACGCACCGCCGCGATGGCCCCGGCCCCGTTCCCGCCCGGGTCGAAGCTGCCGGCGGTTGCGCAAGCGGTCCGCTACGTGCGCGACCCGCTCGGGTTCCTCTCCCAGCTCCAGCGTCGCTACGGCGACATCTTCTCGGTCTCGTTCCCGTACTTCGGCAAGGTCGTCTACGTCGCCGACCCGGCGCTGGTCAAAGCGGTGTTCACCGGTTCCCCCAGCCAGTTCCACGCGGGCGAGGCGAACGCGACCGTGCTGGAGCCGGCGCTGGGACCGAACTCGGTCCTGACCCTCGACGACGCTCCGCACATTCAGCAGCGAAAGCTGCTGCTGCCGCCCTTCCACGGCGAGCGGATCGAGCGCTACGGCGAGCTGATCCGCGAGGTCACCCTGCAGGAGATGGAGAGCTGGCCGGTGGGCGAGCCCTTCGCATTGCGAACCCACACGCAGCGGATCACCCTGGCGGTGATCATGCGCGCCGTCTTCGGCGTCCACGACGAGGAGCGCCTCGGCCGCTTCGAGGGCTTGATCGAGACCTTCGCCAGCCGCGTCAACGCGATCACCGCCTTCCCGATTCTGCGCCGCAACCTCGGCCGCTGGAGTCCCTGGACGCGCTTCCTGCGCGCCCGTGAGGCGCTCGACGAGTTCATCTACGAGGAGATTGCGCTGCGACGTGCCGAGACCGAGGCGGCCAGCGGGGAAGGCGACGACGTGCTCTCACTCCTGCTGGCCGCTCGCCACGACGACGGCAGCCCGATGAGCGACGAAGAGCTGCGCGACGAGCTGGTGACTATGCTCGGTGCCGGGCACGAGACGACTGCGACGGCGCTCGCCTGGTCGATGGAGCGGCTGCTGCGCACCCCGCGGGTGCTGCAGCGGCTGCGCGAGTCGCTGGCGGCCGGTGAGGACTCCTACCTCGACGCGACGATCAAGGAGACCCTGCGAGCGCGGCCGGTGATCGTCGACGTGGCGCGCAAGCTGACCGCGCCGGCGAGCATCGGCGGCTACGAGCTGGCGGCCGGGACCTTCGTGATGCCGGCGATCGCCGCCCTACACTACCGCGAGAACCTCTTCCCGGACCCAGACGAGTTCCGCCCCGAGCGCTTTCTCGGCGGCAAGGCCGACACCTACGTCTGGATCCCCTTCGGCGGCGGCGTGCGCCGCTGCATCGGCGCCGCCTTCGCCGAATACGAGATGAGGATCGTCCTGCGCGCCGTCCTCGAGCACGCCGAGCTCAGCGCCCCGGACCAAAAGCCGGAGAAGGTGAAGGTCCGCAACATCACCCTCGCCCCCGGCAAGGGCGCCCGGGTCAGCCTGGATCGCCGGCTGCGCTAGGGCCCTCAACCTCGGCTTCGGCGTCCTCCCACTGCTTGTAGAGCTCGGCGATCGCCCGTTTGGCGGCCGTGTGCCGCTCTTCCGCCCGCTCGGCCCGCCCTGGGCTCGACCAGGCTTGCGGGTCCGAGAGCTCCTCCTCCAGCTTGCGCAGATCGGCCTCCGCCCGCTCGACCTGCTCGGCGAGGCGACCCGCCTTCCGCACCGCCTTCTTCGCCGCGCGGCCGGCGTTGCGGCCGCCTGCGCTCACAGGGTCGGGCCTGGTGGCCTGCAATGCCGCCTCCGTCGTGGCCTCCTTTTCGTCGCGCTCGCGCTGGTAGACGGCCCAGCCGGTCGGGTGGCTGCGCAGCTCGCCGTCCTCGCAGACCAGGGTCCGGGTGCCGACCGCCTCCAGCAACGCCCGGTCGTGGGAGACGAGTACGACCGCACCCTCGAAGGCCAGCAGGGCATCCTCGAGCGCCTCGCGACTCTCGAGGTCGAGATGGTTGGTGGGCTCGTCGAGAATCAGGACGTTGGCGCCGGAGGCGACCAGGATCGCGAGCGAGAGGCGCCGCTGCTCGCCGCCGGAGATGTCGCTCAGCTGCTTTTGGGCATCGGAACCCGAGAAGAGGAAACCGCCGAGCAGGTCGCGTGCCTTCTGGCCGCTGAGGCCGGTCTGCCGCTGCGCGGCGTCGAGCACGGTCCCCTCTCCCGCCGCCGTGTCGGCGTGCTGAGAGAGGTAGCCGATCTTGACGTTGTGGCCGAGC
>DATNGU010000105.1:0-6636 GCA_035605775.1 Solirubrobacterales bacterium
CGCGCTCAAGTGCGAGGCGGAATCGGGGGTTTGCCGGTCCTGTTACGGCGTTTCACCGGCCACCGGGTTCACCGTCAACATCGGCGACGCGGTCGGGATCATCGCCGCCCAGTCGATCGGCGAGCCTGGGACCCAGCTGACCATGCGGACCTTCCACACCGGAGGTGTCGCCGGCCAGGACATCACCCAGGGTCTGCCGCGCATCGTCGAGCTCTTCGAGGCGCGCAAACCGAAGGGCCTGGCGCAGATGGCCGAGGCCGCCGGAAAGGTCTCGATCGAAGAAACCGACAAAGCGCTGAAAGTGATCGTCACCGAGTCGAGCGGCGAGGAGCACTCCTACAGCTTCCCGCTGCGCACCCGCCTGCACGTCGCCGACGGCGACCGGGTGGAGGTCGGCCAGCAGCTGAACGAAGGCTCGCTCTACCCGGCCGACCTGCTCTCGATCCGCGGGCGCACCGCGGTCGAGGTCTACCTCGTCGAAGAGGTGCAGAAGGTCTACCGCGCCCAGGGCGTCGACATCAACGACAAGCACATCGAGTTGATCGCCCGGCAGATGCTGAAGAAGGTGCGGATCGAGTCGAAGGGCTCGACCAGCCTGCTGCCCGGGCAGCTCGAAGACCGGGGCCAGCTCAAACGGCTCAACAAACAGACCAAGGCGGACGGCGGTACGGCGGCCAAAGGCGAGGAGGTCATCCTCGGGATCACCAAGGCCTCGCTGGCGACCGAGTCCTTCCTCTCCGCGGCTTCCTTCCAGGAGACGACCAAGGTGCTCACCGACGCGGCGCTGGAGGGCAAACGGGACAAGCTCGTTGGCCTGAAGGAGAACGTCATCATCGGCAAGCTGATTCCTGCCGCGACCGGGCTCAAGCACTACCGCACCCTGGCGGTGGAGCCTGCGGTGGCGATCCAGCCGCCCAGCGACGAGGACCTGCTCGACGAAGAGGAGCTCGCGGCCGAGCTCGGCGTCAACGGCGACGAGACGCCGGTCGAGGGGTTTGGCCCCTCGTTTGCGGAGGAGCTCGAGGAGCTGGCGCAGGAGATCGAGCAGAGCTCGGAGGACAAAGCGTAGGAAGGCCCGGGGGGCCTACCGCGGAACCCGCCCGTCGGGCTCACAAGTTCCGCACTAGGGCCCCCGGCCCTTCACCCATCTGTCCTTCGCTTTAGCTGACGGGGTTCGCCAGTGTGATATAGAACCTCGTTGAGTTGGCTTAACTGTTACTCATTAATCTGAGCGGGGAGGGGTTGTTCTTGTGAGATCTTCAGCTGGCGTCAGCCGCGTTTGTGTGGCGGCGGTTCTATTTCTTGGCATGGCCTTTATGACCGCTGTAACTGCAAGTCGGGCGAGTGCGGCCACCCCCGCGCACACCGATGTGATGTTCGTCTTCGACACGACCGGGTCGATGGGCGGCGCGATCTTCGAAGCGCAGGCAGACATTCAGGAAGCGATGACGCAGATTGGGGCGTCGCTTCCGGATGCCCAGTTCGGCCTTGCCGAGGTGAGCGACTACGACGAAGTGGTCAACCCCGGGGAATTCAGCTACGGCATCGGGGAAGGTTTCGCGGCCTGGGCGCTTCACTCACCGATCACGTCGAATCAGGCACAGATCACCGAAGCGATTCAGAAATTGGAAGCGGAAGGTGGAGGCGACGGCCCGGAGGCCTACGGGCGGGCCCTCTTCGAGACCGCCGCGAATCCTGCGGTCGGCTGGCGAGCGGGGGCACGTGGTGTGATCGTGCTCGTAGCGGACAACGTCCCGCATGACAGCGACCTCAATGAGGGCATCCCGCCTGAGGTCTTCGCGGAGGAATCGCCATTCGACACCGGAGTCGATCCGGGGGCGGACAACACGGTCGGCACTGGGGACGATCTCGATTGGCAGGGCACCGTCCTGTCAAAGCTCATAAGCGACGGCAAGCCCCTTGAGTACGTCGACTATTTTGGCGCCGAAGAATATTTCCCCTATTGGCAGAACTGGACCGGCCGAACCGGTGGCTCGGTTGTGCAGTCCGGCGGCGAAGGTCTGGCGCAGAAAATCGTCGAGGCTGTCAAAGCCGGGGCGAGCGCTGCCCTCCCTGCGTGCCCCAGCGGTCAGGTGCGCGATTCGAGCGAGCACTGTGTGACGCCGCCGTCCCCACCGTCACCGCCCTCGAACAACTTCAAATTCGAACCGCGGATCAGCTGCGCCAAAGGCTGTCATGTCGTGCTGGTGAAAATCACCTTTGACAGCGCCGGCAACGTGACCGGGGAGAGCATTCCAGAGGAGGAAGCAGGGAGCAGCGCCCTGATCAGCGCGAAAGGCAAAGCGAAAGGGTGCGCCAAAGGCAAAGGGAAAAAGAAAGGCAAATGCCACCCCGCGTTGATTAAGAAGTTCAGCCAGCAGGTTGTCGCTGGCGTCAACACGCTGAGCTTGAAACTCACGGGCCCGGCAATCAAAACGCTGAACAAAAAAGGAAAGGTGAACCTCAAAGTTCGCTTTACCTTTACGCCAAGCGGCGGCACCGCGAAAATACTGGATCACACCTACACCGTGAAACTGCCCAAAAAAGGCAAAGCCGGGCCACACAAAGGAAAGTAGCTCTTAACCGACGCACACTCGGTAATGGGATGGGCACCAAACAGCGAACGGCCGGGGCAATTGCCCCGGCCGTTGCTTGCTTTGGATAGGTCGTGCTAGGAGAGGCAGAGGGCGTAGACGGTGATCGTCTGGGTTGCGCCGGTTTTGTTGGAAGCGGCGTAGAACCAGCCGTTGCCGCTGGGGGCGTTCGAGGTCATCTCGACGCCGTAGTTGCTGGGAGCACCGCCGCCGCTGAGGACCTGCTCGCCCGCTTGGCAGGGGACCGCGATGCTGCCGTTCGTGCCGGCTGCCAGCGATTTCGAGTTGGTCCGCTGGATCACGACGCTGAGCTCGTCGGCGTTGACCGCGTTGGGGCCGATGTCGTTGCTGTTGATCGTCTGGTCGGCTATCTCCAGCGAGGTGACCGAGTTCGACGCAAGGTCGCCCGCGGTCAGCGAGTCTGCAGCCACCTCTGAAGAGGTGACGGCGTTATCGGCGATCTCGTCGGAGTTGACAGCGTCTTTGGCAATCTCATCCGATTTGACCGCGTCTTTGGCGATCTCCTCGGAGCCGACCGAGTCGGTGCCGAGGTCGTTGGCGCCCACGGTCGCGTCGGCGATCTTGGCCGACTGGACCGCGTTGTCGCGGAGGTCGATCGTGCGGACGGTGCCATCGACGATCTGTGCTGAGCGCACCGCGAGCTTGGGGGCGGCGAAAGCGGTGCCGACGAGCGCCAGGAATAGCGCCATGCAGCTGATCACGAGGGCGGGGGAGGGACGGAACTTGCTCTTGCTGGTCATCTTGGGTCTCCTTTGTTGTTGTTGGACCTGATGAGCACAGCTTCGGCTGGATCCGGCTCTGCGACTACGGACCCCAGGGGTGAATCTGCTCACCCCCGCCCCTCTCTGTAGATTGGCCAGGTGGCCAGCCCCGAGAAGGTCTGCATCATTGGCGCTGGGAGTTCCGGGCTCACTGCTTGCCAGGTCTTGGACGCCCGCGGGATCCCGTTCGACTGCTTCGAGAAGGGGTCGATGATCGGCGGGAACTGGCGCTACGAAAACGACAACGGGACGTCGTCCGCCTACCGGTCGCTGCACATAAACAGCGCCCGCAAGCTCATGTCCTACAGGGCGTTCCCGATGCCTGCGGACTACCCCGACTACCCCAGCCATTACCAGGTCGCCAAGTATTTCGACGACTACGCCGAGCGCTTCGGCTTGGCCGAGAAGATCACCTTCCGCACCGAGGTCGTCGCTGCCGAGCCGAACGACGATGGCTGGGAGGTGACTGTCGAGGACGCCGACGGCAAGCGGCGGGCCGAGAGCTACCGGGCGGTCATCGTCGCCAACGGCCATCACTGGAAGCCGCGCTGGCCCGAACCCTCGTTCCGAGGTGCCGACGAGTACGAGGGCGAACAGATGCACGTCCATCACTACCGCGAGCCCGACATCCTCGAAGGCAAGCGCGTCCTGGTCCTCGGCATCGGCAACTCGGCCGTCGATGTTGCTGTCGAGTCCTCGCGCATTGCCGAGAAGACCTTGCTCGCGATGCGGCGGGGTGCCTACGTCCTACCGAAGTTCCTCGGCGGCAAACCGATCGACGAATCGGCGCCGCCCGTGATGAGCTACCTGCCCATCCCGGTTCAACGGTTTTTCTTCAACAGGCTGCTGAAGATGTCGATCGGCGATATGACCGACTACGGCCTGCCAAAGCCCGATCACAAACTGCTCGAGGCCCATCCCACCGTCTCCTCCGAGCTGTTGCCGCGGCTCGGACACGGTGACATCACGGCAAAGCCCAACATCGACCGCTTCAATGGCGGCCGCACCATCCTTTTCGCCGACGGCAGCGAGGAGGAGGTCGACCTGGTCATCTACTGCACTGGCTACGAGATGTCCTTCCCCTTCCTCGACGAGAAGGTCTTCGCCTCACACGACAACCGCATGCCGCTCTACAAACGTGCCGTCTCGGTCGAGAATCCCGGCCTTTACTTCATCGGTTTCATCCAGCCGCTGGGCCCGATCATGCCGATCGCCGAGGCGCAGGCAGAATGGATCGCCGACCTGCTGACAGGCAAGGCAGCTCTACCCTCGCCGTCCGATATGCGTCAGGAGACCGTCGATTACGAACGTTGGCTTGGGCGGCGCTTCGTCAAGTCGAAGCGTCACACGGTAGAGGTTGACTTCCACCCCTATCTGCGTGAGATCCGCCGCGAGCGGAAGCGAGTTACGCAGGCGGTTTGAGGGGAGGAGGCGGGGCGCCCCTCTCCCTTGCTGGGTTTTTCGTCTGAGGAGCGGGCGGCCATCCGAGGTCGCGTCTGGGACGAAAAACAGGACGCCGCTGCGCGAGAGGGGCACCCCGCCTCCTCCTCACGGCGCCTCCATAAGGACTGTGATGCGGTCCGCGCGGGCGGGTTGGCTGCGGGCGCCAGCGGCCGAAGCCGTCACCGGAATCCTCAGCAGTCCCATCAGGTTCAGGCGCCTTGCTCGCCCACCAGACGAGCCAAAGCGCGCCAAAGACGGGAATCTTCAAGACGACGAGCAGAAAGAAGATCGGCCAGAACCCCTCCATCGCGCCAGTGTAGACGCCTATGTCGGCCGGCGGTTGCGGGCTAGAGACCGCTGGCCCAGGCGGTCAGCGCCTCGACCTGGACCTCCTCCAGGCCGAGGTGCGGCTCGGTTGGGACGAGCAGGGTCGGCTCATCCCGCTCCCGCGCCCACTCGTAGCAACTGTCGTCGAAGTTATCGTCGATCCAGGCCAGCGCTCGCCCTTGGCCGTACTCGGCGAGCGGCCCCAGCTTCCAGTGGGCGGAGCCAAAGCGGGCAGCGCCGTCAAAGCTGAGGAAGGGCAGCTCCGGCAGGCCGAGGATAGACGGCAGGTAGTCGTTGGCTTTGTCCTCCCAGCCGGTTGCCCAGACCAGCTCGTAGTGCTCGCCAAGTCGCTGCAGTCGCTCCCCTGCGACAAGTGAGATGCAATGCACCATGCCATCGACCAGCTCGAAACGAGCCAGCTTGCGATCCGGCGGCTCGTCGAAGCCGAAGAGCGAGATGACGCCGTCGACGTCGACAGCAAGGATCGGCCGGCTCATGCCGCCAGGCCAGCTACCAGCGGTAATGCGCGAAGGCCTTGTTTGCCTGGGCCATGCGGTAGATGTCGTCTTTCCGCTTCCAGGCTCCGCCCTGCTGCTGGGTCGAGTCGAGAATTTCACTCGCCAGCCGCTCCGACATCGAGTACTCACGGCGGTTGCGCGCGAAGTCAATCAGCCAACGGACCGCCAGGGTGCGGGCGCGGCGGGCTGGAACCTCGACCGGCACCTGGTAGGTGGCGCCTCCTACCCGGCGCGAGCGGACCTCGAGCACCGGGGTCAACTGTTTGATCGCGGCCTCGAGGGTCTCGACCGGATCCTCGTTGGACCGCTCGCCGACGATCGCCAGCGCGTCGTAGACGATGCGCTCGGCAAGCGACTTCTTGCCGTCGCTCATCACCTTGTTGATGACCTGTTGGACGAGCCGGTTGCGATGGCGGGCGTCCGGCTCGACCGGACGAATCTGTGCGGCGGATCGGCGCGGCATTCCTAGGAAGCCTTGACCCCGTAGAGCGAGCGGGCCTGCTTGCGGTCCGAGACCCCGGCCGCGTCGAGCGTGCCGCGAACGACCTTGTAGCGGACGCCTGGCAGATCCTTGACCCGGCCGCCGCGGACGAGCACAACCGAGTGCTCCTGCAGGTTGTGGCCCTCCCCGGGGATGTAGGTGGTGACCTCCATCCCGTTGGTGAGGCGCACACGGGCGATCTTGCGCAGGGCCGAGTTCGGCTTCTTCGGCGTTACCGTGGCGACACGGGTGCAGACGCCGCGCCGCTGCGGCGCGGCGACGCCCTTCTTGCGCCCCTGCCCCGACTTGAGGCCCGGCGTCGTCGTCTTCTTCTTCGGGCGCTTGCGGCCCTTGCGAATAAGTTGGTTCGTGTTCGGCACGGCCGCGCATGGTAGCGGGCTGCCGCTTTCGGGGCGAGGACGAGCAGGGCGCCGCCCAACATCAGCCCCCCGGCCGCGGCAAGCTCGGCGTAGAAGCCCTCTTCGAGGACC
>DATNGU010000106.1:0-5846 GCA_035605775.1 Solirubrobacterales bacterium
ATCTCCGATTGCGGGATGCACCACCTCGTGCACTGCGGCACACACCACCTGCGCTTCGAGGATGAGACGACGGTGCGGGTGCTTGGTGCCGTGGAGGTTGCGAGGCAATTGATCAAGGGCGAGAGCCCTGCTGCGCTCTGCGGTCGCACGACCTACGACGTGTGCGCACCTTACTTGCAGCCCGCGTTGAAGTGGTTGCAATCGAGCGGCTTTGGGGTCGATGTCTCGCCTGCGCAACTCGCGGCTTCCGTGCACGCCGCGTTGTCGGGGCGTGACGCCCCCTACTCCTTTTACGCGGCAGCGTTCTGCGGGGACGACTCCGGCGCTTTCGGTACGCGGCTCGACGAGCTCCACGCCAGGCTCTTTGAAGCGATGATCACGGCGATCGACAAGGACCGCGGTCAGACTTGCGTGGGCTCTCTCGAGCTCGCCGGGCGTGAGGCGGAGCTGGTCCTCGACCCGGTGCTCGACCAGCTGTTCGAAGTAATGACCACCTACGGGCGACGTGCCGTGGGCCTGCTCCTAGCAATCATGGGAGCCCCGGCACCTCTCATTCGCAGTCAGGCCGCCTACTTGTTGGTGAGTTGGGTGGACAGCATCTCGGCGGCGCCGGCCGTCGAGGACGGAGCCGCCCTCACTCTGATCCCGCACAGGATGGCTGCTGATGACAATCTTCACGTCCGCTTTCACCAAGTCGAGTTGCTGGAACGCCTGCTCGCTCTGTTCCCGCGAGACGAGGAACGCCCGCACTTCGAAGCGGTGTCGAGGCTGAACGAAATTGCCTCCAGCGGCGGCGAAGCCAGGGACCTGGAGAGCTATTCCAGCTTTCAGGAGCTCGTTCGCCTCGGTGCCGGACGCGCCGCCCGGCAAGCCCGGTCGGCTCCCGTGGAAACCGAGGTGCTGAAAAAGGTGAGGGATTGCATCGCCCTAATAGAGGCGGATCAGAGCTTCGAGGGTAAGGGCGAAGCCCCAATCGGCGAAGACCGGCTCGAGTGCTGGGAGGTTGCGCTCGGGATGGCGGCGAGCGTTGGGGGGTCGGTACGCCAGAACGGCGACCTCGTGTCATTCACCGAAGCGGCTCTCAACCATGAGTACTGGATAGTCCGCTGGTGGGCGTTCAACGGACTGGTCTGCCTCGTCAAGGAGGCCGCTGGCCGAGGGAACCTCGTCCTCGCCAGGAGGTGCGCGCGACGGGTCCTTCTTCAGCTCTTCACCGGCGTCGAGCCGATGGGCCTCAAGCACCGACAGTGCGCGGTCATCAAAAGCCTGCGCGACGCCAACGACGAGGCGGGCCGGATAACTCGAACTGCTCTGGCCGAAGCGGTCGTCCCGAGGCTCGCTACGGCCGAGGGGCAGGCGCTCGCTGAGCGCTATTACGACTCGATGGGATCCTCGCCGGACGGATACCTTGCTGAGTTTTTCCGTCGCATCAACGGATTGGCCGTTGACGCCGGCCACCTTATTCCGCGGTCATAGATGGTCAGGATTCGCTCGGCTGGGCAAGAAGCCCCAGGTAGCCCTGGATCCGCTTTATGCACGACGGCTCTGCCCCTAGCAGCTAGTCTGCATCGGCCGGGTCATCCGGCTCACTTGATCACGACGAAGGGAGCGGGTTGAGCGTCGAGGAGTTCAACGAGATGGGGCCGATCGACTACCTGCTCGTCGAGTGGCCAGGGCGCCAGCCGACCGGGGAGGTGGCACCGCATCTGCTCGACTTGGTCGACCGCGGCTTGATTCGCATCCTCGACCTCGTCTTCCTCAGCAAGGGCGAGGACGGCTCCATCGCCAGGCTCGAGATCGCCGACTTGGGGGACGAGGTGGCGGAGTTTGCGGCCTTCGAGGGGGCCTCGTCGGGGCTGCTCTCAGAGGACGATGCCGACGAAGCCGGAAGCGCGCTCGAGCCCGGCACCGCGGCGGCGCTGCTCGTCTTCGAGAACCGCTGGGCGGCGCCCTTCGCCTCTGCGGTTCGCCGCTCGGGCGGCCAGCTGGTCGCGTCCGGGCGTATTCCAATCCAAGCCATGCTTGCCGCCTTGGACGCGGCTGAAGCGGCCTGAGGCAAAGGAGAAACTGCCATGCCTGGACTACTCAGAGGTGTCGCGCGGACCGCCGTCGTCGCCGGGACCGCCACCGCCGTAAGCAATCGCGTCTCCAAACGCCAGGCTGAGCGCTGGACTGAGCAGGAAGCGCCTCAGCAGCAGCCACAGCCCGTGCAGGCTGCGGCGCCGGCGGCGCCGGCTGCGGAGTCGGTGATCGACCAGCTCAAAGAGCTCGGCGAGCTCAAAAGTCAGGGAATTCTCACCGAGGAGGAGTTCGCGGCCCAGAAGGCCAAGCTGCTCGGCTAGCGGGCGTCCAGCTCGGCGAGCAGCGCCTCGACCCGCCGGCTGATCACTTCGCGCGTCTCCCGCACTACCTCGAGCGGCTGGCCTTTCGGGTCGGGTAGGTCCCACTCGACGTAGCGCTTGCCGGGGATGTAGGGGCACTCGTCGCCGCAGCCCATCGTCACGACCACGTCGGCCCACTCGGCGTCCTCGCGGGTCAGCTCGCGGGGAGTGCGGTCGCTCAGGTCGAAGCCGAGCTCGGCCATCGCCTCGACCACCTCGGGATGGACCCTCTCGCCCGGAGTCGTCCCAGCTGAGCGGGCTTCGTGGCGACTGGCGGCGGCGCTGGTGAACAGCGCCTCGCTCATCTGCGAGCGCCCGGCGTTGTGCAGACAGACGAACAGCGCGCGAGCCATCAGGTGCCCTCCGTCTGCGTCGCCGGTTCGCTCGGATGCTCGCCGCGGACGAGTTGGTAGGCCAGCGCGCCGATTATCGCTCCGGTGAGCGGAGCGACGACGTAGACCCAAAGATCTTCCAGTTCGCCGGAGACCAGGGCCGGGCCGATCGAGCGTGCCGGGTTCATCGACGCCCCCGTGATCGGGCCGCCGAAGAGGGCGCCGAGACCGACCGTGCCGCCGATGGCGATTGCGGCTCCGGCGCCGACCGCTCGGGTGTCGGTCGCCACGGCCATGATCACGAACATGAGGAAGGCGGTCAGCACCGCCTCGTAGGCGAGGGCGCTGCCGACGCCGACCGTGGGGAGGGTCGTCCCGAGAGCCGCTGGAGCGCTCGGCCAGATCGCCGCCAGCAGCCCGGCCGCGACGAGCGCGCCCCCGAGCTGGGCGGCGAGGTATGCCAGAGCGTCGGCACGGGGGAGGTGACGAGTGAAGACGAAGGCGATCGTCACCGCCGGGTTCAAGTGCGCGCCGGAGAGGTGGCCGGTCGCGTAGATCATCGCCATGATGATCAGCCCGAAGACGAGCGCGATTCCGACCGTCCCCAGAGTGCCGGGATGCTGAGCCTCGGCGATGATCGCCCCGCAGCCGGCGAAGACCAGGGCGAAGACGCCGATTCCCTCGGCAGCTGCGCGTCGGATCAGGTTGGGCCGCCCGTTCACGCTCGCCTCAGCAGCGGACGGTGGCGGGGGCGAAGACGTCCCGCACCGCATCGAGCGCGCCGGGGACGAGGCTGAAATAGCTCCGCGTGCCGCGGGTCTCGCGCTCGACCAGGCCCGCCTCGACCAGCACTTTCAAGTGGTGACTGACCGTGCCCTGCGAGAGGTCGAGGAAGGGCTGGAACTCGCAAACGCAAACGGCCTCACCGTCGGCTCGTAGGAGCATGTTCACGATCCTCAGCCGGTGGCGGTCGGCGAGTGCCTTCATCACCGCCTCCAGCTCGGCGGCCCGATCCTCGCCGAGGGACGAGCCCGCGAGCGGGGTGCAGCAATTGATTACGGGAAGGTCAGTCACGGGCGGCGAAAGTATCAAATTCATTGATGACCATCAATGAATGTCCCGGTCCGGGTTCGACCTGGGAACATCCACCGGGTGCCGGAGGAGGAGCGAAGCCGTGGGGGCGAGCGAGACGACCTTGCTGAGCTGCGGCGGCGCGGTGCGCTCACCGGTGACGAGGCGCGGCCGGATGCGGTGCAGCGTCGCCACGAGGCGGGCGGTCGGACCGCCCGCGAAAACATCGCCGACCTCGTCGATGCGGGTTCCTTCGTCGAGTACGGCCGCTTCGCGATCGCCGCTCAGCGCGGACGGCGCGAGCTCGAGGACCTGATCGCGCGAACGCCGGCGGACGGGCTGGTCGGTGGCACGGCTCGCATCAACGGCGATCTCTTCGGTGAGCGCAGTGCCTGCGCCGTGCTCTCCTACGACTACACCGTGCTGGCCGGGACCCAGGGGGCGCTCGGCCACCGTAAGAAGGACCGGCTCTTCGAGCTGATCGAGCGGATGCGGCTGCCGGCGGTGCTCTTCGCCGAGGGTGGCGGTGGGCGCCCGGGCGACACCGACTACCCGGTTGTCTCCGCCCTCGACACTCGCGCTTTCGCGCTCTGGGCGCGGCTTTCCGGTCTGGTGCCGCGGATCGCGGTCGTGGCTGGACGCTGCTTCGCCGGCAACGCCGTGCTCGCCGGCTGCTCGGACCTGATCGTCGCGACCGAGAACGTCTCGCTGGGCATGGGCGGCCCGGCGATGATCGAGGGTGGCGGGCTGGGCATGGTCGATCCCGACGAGGTCGGCCCGCTCGAAATGCAGGAGTGCGACGGCGTGGTCGACCTGGCGGTTGCCGACGAGGAGGCGGCAACTGCGGCCGCGAAGCGCCTGCTCGCCTACTTCCAGGGATCGACGCCGCCCGGCCCCGAACCCGACCAGGCGCGGCTGCGCGATCTCGTCCCCGAGCGCGAGCGGCGGGCCTATCCGGTCCAGCCAGTGATCGAGACGCTCGCCGACGCCGACTCGGTCGCCTTCCTGCGCGAGCGCTTCGCGCCGGAGATGGTGACGGCCCTCGGCCGCATCGAGGGGCGCCCGCTTGGTTTCATCGCCAACGACACCCGGCACACCGCCGGGGCGATAACCAGCGACGCCTCCGACAAGGCCACCCGTTTCCTGCAGCTGTGCGACTCGTTCGGGCTGCCGGTCGTCTCGCTGATCGACACTCCAGGGTTCATGGTCGGGCCGGAGGCCGAGGCGACCGGTTTGGTGCGGCACGCCTCGCGGCTCGTGATCGGTGGCGCGGCGCTGCGTGTGCCGCTGATCGCCGTGGTCCTGCGGCGCGGCTACGGCCTCGGCGCGCAGGCGATGGCCGGGGGCAGTCTGCACGAGCCGCTGCTGACGATCGCCTGGCCGATGGCGCACCTCGGCCCGATGGGCCTGGAGGGCGCGGTGAAGCTGGCGCTGCGCAAGGAGCTGGAGGCGATCGACGACGAGGGGGAGCGCGAGCAGCGGGTCCGCGACCTGACCGCGGCGGCGGAGCGCAACGCGAAAGCACTCAACTCGGCCGCCCTGTTCGAGCTCGACGACGTGGTCGACCCGGTGCAGACGCGCTCGCTGATCGCCTCGACCCTTGCTGCTGCCGCTGCGCATTCCAAACCCGAGCGCGGCCACCGCTACGTCGACGCCTGGTAGTCGGCGTTCGCCTCGCTAGAGGAGGTGGCGGCGCAGGAAGGCGATCTCGTCAGCGACGACCGCCTCGTGCTGCGGGCCGTCATAGATGTCGAAATGGTCGACTCCCGGGTAGGTGCGGAGCTCGCCGTGCGGGGCGCGGCCGGCGGCGGCGATCGCCGGGCCGGGCTTGGCGACGCGGTCCGCCTCGCCGACGCAGACGAGCCAGGGGCAGTGGAGGTCGGCCGCGTGGCGTGCCGGACGGTAGGGACGACCGAGCAGCCAGCGGGCCGAGGCGCGGTTGCGCCAGCGCGAGTCCTCGCCGATCGCGACGACGTGGCGCCAGCCGACCTCACCGCCAGGCGCGTTGATGAAAGCTGCCTCATGCGGTTGGCCGACGGCTGGCAAGTGGCGCCCCCGGGCA
>DATNGU010000107.1:0-2080 GCA_035605775.1 Solirubrobacterales bacterium
TGACGGCCATGATGCCCATCTCGCGGCGGACGATGGCGAGAGCGAGGGCCTGCTGGTCGTCATTTGGGAGGGCCTCGAAGTCGACGTCACCCAGCTCGCGCTGGGCGGCGCCGGCGCGGGCGCCCTCGGCGAGGAAGGAAACGACGAGGGGCAGGATGCCGTAGAGATAGTGGAGGTCGTCGGCGGGTTCGTGGCCGGTAAAGACGAGCAGGCCACCGAGCATCGCCTGGACGAAGACCGAGATCTGGGCCGCGCGCAGCAGGTACCAGAACGGGATCGAGGCACGAGCACGCAGCCAGGCCACGCCGCCGAAAGCGAACGCGGCGAGGTTGAGCGCGATCAGCGCGCAACCGACGACGAGGTGGACCTCCGCCACGGCCTATTTCCGTCCGAAAGGGTCGGAATTCCGCTTCCTGATGCGGAAAATCACTATGTAGCAAGTTGTCACAAGGTGGGTGTATAACAGCGAGTGCAGGCGACGACGGTGAGCGCGAGACGCTCTACCGGGACGGACGCCACATCTCACCCAATGCTGAAGAGCTACCTGCCGATACTCGTCTTCGCCTTCCTCGGCCTCGGCGTTGGCAGCGCCCTCGTGATGCTCAACCACCTGATCGGGCCGAAGAAGCCGAAGCTCCCGACCGCGGCGAGCCGGCGCCAAGCAGAGCCGTATGAGTCCGGCATCCCGGTCGAGCCGGTGCGCGGCTTGCGCCTCGGAATCAGCTTCTACCTGATCGCGATGCTCTTCATCCTCTTCGACATCGAGGTGGTCTTCCTCTACCCGATCGGCGTCATCCTCAAGGACGCCGATAGCGTCTTCGTGCTCGGCGAGCTGGTCGTCTTCGTCGTCCTCCTGCTGATCGCCTTCGTCTACGTGTGGCGGAAGGGGGCTTTGGATTGGAGGTAGAGCGACAGACCCTGCGCGGCAAGCAGCTGCGCGCCCGCGACATGCTGCGCGGCGACCTCGAGGGGGAGGAGCTGGAGCGCTACGTCGAGGAAAAAGTGGTGATGACCAACTTCGAGAAGATGCTCGGTTGGGCGCGGGCGAACTCGATGTTCCCGCTCACCTTCGGCCTCGCCTGCTGCGCGATCGAGGCGCCGATCTCGCTGGTCACCGCCCGCTACGACCTGGCCCGCTTCGGCGCTGAGGCGCTGCGCGCCTCGCCTCGCCAGGCGGACATGATCATCCTCTCGGGCCGCGTCTCGATCAAAATGGCGCCAGTCGTCCGTCGCCTCTACGACCAGATGCTGGAGCCGAAGTGGGCAATCTCGATGGGCGCCTGCTCCTCCAGCGGCGGCATGTTCTCTAACTACGCGGTGGTGCAAGGGGCCGACAAGTTCATGCCGATCGACCTCCACATCCCCGGCTGCCCGCCGCGCCCCGAGGCCGTGCTCTACGGCTTTACCAAACTGCAGCGCAAGATCATGGGCAACCCCGATCAGGGCTGGCGCCAGCGCTACAACGCGGTCGGCACCGAGGAGTGGGCGCGCGGCGGCCCGCGCAGCGAACCGAGCCCGGAGGCGGCGGAGGCCTACGAGGAAGCCCGAGGGCTGATCCGTGCCTGATGCCCCCGGACTGGAGCTGATCCGGGGCGAGATCGAGCAGGACCACCCCGGCGCCGTGCTCGACACGAGCTTCGACCGTCACCAGCCGGCGCTGGTCGTCGACTCGGCGCAAATCCTCGCCGTGCTCGCCTGGCTGCGCGACGCCCCGGGCCAGGGCTACAGCTTCCTCTCCAGCCTGCACGCCGCTGACTACCTGCCGGCCGAGCCGCGCTTCGCTGTCCACTACGAGCTGCTCAACCGCGATCGGGTCGAGCGGCTGCGCGTAAAGGCACTACTGGCGGATCCGGGCGAGGACGCCCTGCCGGAAATCGACTCCTGCGTAGAGCTGTTTCCGACGGCCGAATTCCAGGAGCGGGAGACCTATGACTTCTTCGGGATCGTCTTCAGGGGGCACCCGGATCTGACCCGGATCCTTCTGCCGGACGACTACGTGGGCTGGCCGCAGCGGCGCGACTTCCCAATCGGCGGCGAGCCGGTCACCTTCACCTACAACGAGCGCAACTATGGCTGAGAC
>DATNGU010000108.1:0-3232 GCA_035605775.1 Solirubrobacterales bacterium
TGGCGCAGACGTAGGCGCCGTAGGAGCCGAGCGCCTTGCCCAGCGTGCCGACCAGCAGGTCGACCTCCTCGCCCAGCGCCGCCGCCGCGACGGAACCGCGCCCGCCCGGACCGAGGGCGCCGGTCGCGTGTGCCTCGTCGACCATCAGGCGACAGCCGTGGCGGCGGGCGAGGCTTGCCAGCTCCGCCAGGGGCGCGACGTCGCCGTCCATCGAAAAGACGCCGTCGGTGACGATCAGCGCGCCGCGGCCGTCCGCTTCCCGCAGGCCCCAGGCCAGGTGCTCGACGTCGCCGTGGCGGTAGACGAAGGTCTCGGCGCGCGCGAGCCGGCAGCCGTCGACGATGCTGGCGTGGTTGAGCTCGTCGGAGAAAACGACCTCGCCGGAGCGGGCCAGGGTCGAGATCGCGCCGACGTTGGCCAGGTAGCCGGAGCCGAACAGCAGCGCCGCCTCGTAGCCCTTGAAGGCGGCCAGGCGCTCCTCGAGCAGGCGGTGCGGCACCATATTGCCCGAGATAAGCCGCGAAGCACCTGCCCCTGCCCCCCAGCGCATCGCCGCTTCGGCTGCCGCCTCTCGCACCTGAGGATGGTCGGCCAAGCCGAGGTAGTTGTTCGAGCAGAGCAGCAACACCTGGTGCCCGTCGAGGGAGATGCGCGGGCCTTGCGGGCTCTCGATCAGCCGCAAGCGGCGATGGAGCCCGCTCTCACGAAGCTCCTCCAGCCGCTCTGCGACGTCGGTCATACCGCCTGCGGGTAGGGGGGAGGCTTCTTCGCCTTCTTGACGACGCGCAGCTGGGTTGAGGGGTCCCAGAAGTTGGCCTCGTCCTGGTGGTCGATCAGCTCGTCGATCGGGGTCGCCGGCGCCTCGCCCTCGAGCCAGCCGGAGCGGTTGTCAGGACGTGGGTTGGCGCCGTTGTCAGGTTGGCGTGCCACGTTTAGTCCCAACTCCTCGAACATCGCTCGGTCGTCCTCCGGCTCGGCGCCGAGGGTGGTGAGGAAGTTGCCCATCATCACCCCGTTGAGGCCAGCCTTTACCGCCAGTGGCTGCAGCTCACCGAGGTTCTCGACCCGCCCTCCGCAAAGCCGAAAGAGGGCACCGGGAATGATCAGGCGGAAGATCGCCACCCACTTGACGACGTCCCAGGGGTCCATCAGCGGACGGTCGCCGAACTTGGTCCCATCGCGCGGGTTGAGCAGGTTGATCGGCACCGAGTCCGGCTCTAACTCGGAGAGCTCGAAGGCCATCTCGACCCGCTGTCGCGGCGACTCGCCAAGGTTGAGGATGCCGCCGACGCAGGTCTCCAGCCCGGCCTCCTTGACCGCGTCGATCGTTCGCAGCCTGCCCTCGTAGCGGACCGTGGTCGAGACCTCCGGGTAGTAGGAGCGCGAAGACTCGACGTTGTGATGGACGCGTTGGATGCCGGCCTCGCGCAGCCGCTTGGCGCGGTCGCCGGACATGTGGCCGATCGAAGCACAGCGCTTCAGGTTGGTGTGCTCGGCGACCAGCTTCGCTCCCTCGACGATTTTCTCGAAGTCGCGCTTGGAGAGCCCTTGGCCCTGGGTGACCATGCAGAAGCGGTGCGCTCCCGCGGCCTCTGCAGCGCGTGCATGCTCGAGGATCTGCTCGGGCTCCATCATCGCGTGCATCGGCGTGTCGGCCTCGGCGTAGCGCGACTGGGCGCAGAAGCCGCAGTCCTCGGCGCAGCCACCTGACTTGGCGTTGACCAGCGAGCACATGTCGGTCGAGTCGCCGAAGTTCTCCTGGCGTACCTCCCAGGCGCGCTCGACCAGCTCGCCGATCTCCTCGTGGCTGCTCAGCGCGCCGAGCGCCATTGCTTCCTCGAAAGAGATCAGAGAGGCCATTTGGGCAAGGCTAGGAGTCCGGCCGGACGGCTGGGATCCCTTTGTGACGGCGGCATTGCCTCGTAGCATCGATCGTCGTGGCGGTCGCGACGATCAGAAGGCGACGACTGGCTGTGGGGGCGGTTTGCGGCCTTGCCGTCGGTGCCTTTGCGTGCGGGGTCGCTCTCCGCGACGGCACCTCGCCTCCTCCTCCGCCGAGCGCGCCGAGCTTGCTCCCCGCGGGCCAGCTTGCCGGCCAGCGCATCGTGCTCGGCTTCCCGGGCCCGAATCCGCCGAGGGGGGTCGAGCGGATGATTCGAGCCGGTCAGATTGCCGGGGTCGTCCTCTTCTCCGAGAACCTGCCCAGTCGGGCCGCCGGAGTGGGCCTGATCCGTCGCCTGCAGGCGATCCCGCGCCCACCCGGCCTGCGCGACCCGCTGTTAGTGATGACCGACCAGGAGGGCGGTCTGGTAAAGCGGATCGGCGGCGCCCCGACCGTCTCGGCGCAGGCGATGGGCGCTCGCGGTGCCGCCTTCAGCCGCGAACAGGGCCAACGCACTGCTGCCACCCTGCGCAACCTGGGCGTCAACGTCGACCTCGCGCCGGTGCTCGACGTCGCTCGTCCCGGCGGCACGATCGCGGAGACCGGTCGCAGCTTCGGCTCCAGCGCAGCTCGCGTGGGATCCACCGCCGTGCCTTTCGCCACGGCGCTGCAGGCCGGTGGGGTGGCGGCGACCGGGAAGCACTTTCCCGGTCTGGGCGCGGCGCGGCTCAACACCGACGATGCCGTTCAGCGCATCGCCCTCTCCCGGCAGACGCTTCGCGAGGTCGACGAGGCCCCGTACGGGCGATTCATCGCCGCGGGCGGCGAGATGGTGATGCTGAGCACCGCGGTCTACCCGGCCCTCTCGCCGCAACCCGCCGCCTTCTCCCGACCCATCGCCACCGGCGAGCTGCGTGAACGGCTCGGTTTCAAGGGCGTCTCGATTACCGATGCGCTCGATACCGTCGCGGTGCGGACCTTTGGCGGCACCGCCAAAGTCGCGGCCGCCGCGGTGCTGGCAGGCGCTGATTTACTCCTCTACACCGAGCCGGGGGAAGCGGCCAGGGCGCAGCGGACGCTGCTGCACCGGCTTCGAGCCGGCACGCTTTCTCGCACCGCGTTCGAGCAATCGGCCGGCCGGGTGCTGCGTTTGCGGCACCGCCTCGCCGAGGACTAGGCGGAGGCGCCCCGAACGCTGCGTCGGCCATCCTTACCCGGCGGGAACGTTGGCGAGCGACTCCCACAGGTACAGCGAGGCGAGGCTGCGGTGGGGCCGCCAGGCCTCGCCGATCTCGAGCACGCGCAGAGGCGCCGGCATCTCGTCCAGGCCGTACTCGATCTGGACCGCCT
>DATNGU010000109.1:0-2873 GCA_035605775.1 Solirubrobacterales bacterium
TCCTTGGCCGTCCCGGCGCGGCGCTCTGGTGGGCGCCGCGTCGCGGTCGTTGTGGTCCCGGCCTCGCGCTTGGTCGACGTGGAACCATCCGCCTTGCGGCCGCGGCCGTCGAAGCGGGTGGCGATCACGGTGACCCACACCTGATCGTTGAGCGACTCGTCGATGTTGGCGCCGAAGATGATGTTGGCGTCGGGGTGGGCCGCCTCGCCAACCAACTTGGCCGCCTCGCTGACTTCCACCAGCGAGAGATCGGGCCCGCCGGTGATCGAGAGCAAGATCGCCCGCGCACCCTCCATCGAGGTCTCCAGCAGGGGCGAGGAGATCGCTTTCTCGGCGGCCAGCAGGCCACGGCCCTCGCCGCTGCCCATGCCGATCCCGAGCAGCGCCCGGCCAGCGTCACACATGATCGTGCGCACGTCGGCGAAGTCGAGGTTGATCAGGGCGGGCAGGGTGACCAGATCGGAGATCCCCTGCACACCCTGGCGCAGCACGTCGTCGGCGACCTGGAACGCCTCGACCATCGAGGTGTGCTGGTCGAGGACCTCGAGCAGGCGGTCGTTGGGAACGACGATCAGCGTGTCGACCTCTGCCGCCAGATCCTCGATCCCTTTGCCGGCCTGGTTACCGCGTCGCGAGCCCTCGAAGCTAAACGGCTTGGTGACGATGCCGACGGTCAGCGCGCCGACCTCGCGGGCGAGGCGGGCGACGACTGGCGCGGCGCCGCTGCCGGTGCCGCCGCCGGCGCCGGCGGCGATGAAGACCATGTCGGAGCCCTTGAGCAGGCGCTTGATCTTGTCCTGCTCCTCGAAGGCTGAGCGGTGGCCAACCTCGGGATCCGCGCCGGCACCGAGGCCGCGCGTCTGCTCGTCGCCGATGTGAACGGTGACGTCGGCGACGCAGAGCTGCAGCGACTGAAGATCGGTGTTGACGGCCATGAACTCGACCCCGGGCACATTCGCCTCGACCATCCGGTTGACGGCGTTGACGCCAGCCCCTCCGACTCCCACGACACGAATGACGGGCTGATGCGGCTCGCCGCTCCCAGGCGGCTCGTACTCAGGTTCCTCCCGGCCGTAGCGAGGGGTTTCCGCGGCGGGCTCAGCCCTGGGCTGCGGCTCCTCGGAGAAGACCCTCTTCAACCGCTCAGGCGCCGACTCGGTAGACCCCTCGTTGGGCGCAGACGATTCGCGCTGTTCAGCTTCAACTGCAGAGCTCGCTCCCGCGGGTGGCGTGGAGGGTTGTCCCTCCGCCGGGTGAGGCGGAGGGCTGCCCTCCGCGACAGGACCCGCGGGCTGAGAGTCCGGTCCCTCAGGCGGATCGAGCGGTGCGTCCTCGGACGTCGAGCGGAAGAGGTCGGAGAGGGGACCCTCTCGCATGCTCGCCCGCTTACGCCGACTCATTCGCCAAGACCTCCTTCGCCAGCTCTCGGTAGTAGCCGGCTGCGTTGCTCTCGGAATCGTACTTGAGCACGCTGGCACCTTTGACCGGCGCCTCAGCGAATTTGATCGCCTTGCGGATGCGCGACTTGAAGACCAGGTCGCCGAAGTTCTCTTCGAGAATCTCCACCGCCTCCTTGGCGTGGACGGTGCGCGAGTCGAGCATCGTCGGCAGGATGCCCTCGATCTTGACGTCCGGGTTGAGGTTCTCCTGGATCATCTTCAGCGTGTTCTGGAGCTGGACCAGTCCGCGCATCGACAAATACTCGCACTGAACGGGGACGATCACCTTGTTGGCAGCGGTCAGCGCGTTGATCGTCAGCAAACCGAGGCTGGGCGGCGTGTCGATGCAGACGAAGTCGTAATTGCCGGAGACCTCTCTCAGCGCTTTCTCCAGCGAGCGCTCGCGGCCGATCTTGGTGCTCATCGCGATCTCCGCCCCGGCCAGGTCGATAGAGGCGACGGCAATGTCGATCTCGCGCTTGACGATGATCTCGCTGATCGGCATGTCGTTGACGAGCACGTCGTAGAGGCTCTTCTCCACCTTGTCCGGATCGATCCCCTGGCTCATCGTCAGGTTCCCCTGCGGATCCAGATCGATGCAGAGCACCCGGTGCCCGGACTCGGCGAAGGCAACGGCAAGGTTGAGCGTGGTGGTGGTCTTGGCGACCCCACCCTTCTGGTTGGCGAAGGCAATGACCTCAGCGTGCTTCGTGGGCACCTCGGCAGCGGGCTCTTCGACCGCAGCTTCGTGCCGGCTGGGTGCGATCAAGTCTCGAGGCATGAACCGAGCGGGCTCCTCGTCCTGCTCAGGCACCTCATCCCGCTCAGCTTCAACGTCAGACGTCTCTTCCGTGGATGGCGTCGGGGGTTGTCCCTCCGGCGGGTGAGCCGGAGGGCTGCCCCCGGCGACAGGACCCGCGGGCCGGGAGTCTGGCCCCTCGTCGTCGCGGCGAACAGGCACCGCCTCCTCCATCGCCTGCAGCTCCTCCACAATCGGATGCGGATCTTCGCTCGAAACGGGCGCGGACTTGTTCTTACGGCTGAGGAATCCCATTGCGCGGGTATTCGCACGGGTACCCGCTTTTCCTGCCACCCCTCGAAATTGCTAGGAATCACCCTAATCCCCGACTTTCTCGACAAGCGGCTGGTCTTCGTAACCGGCAAGGGAGGAGTCGGCAAGACCACCGTCGCGGTTGCGCTTGGCCTGCGTGCCGCCGAAGCCGGCAAGCGAACGATCGTCTGCGAGGTCTCCTCGCAGGAGAACGCCTCGCGGATCTTCGACCACACCGAGGTCGGCTTCCACGAGGTCGAGATGGCCGAGAACCTCTGGTCGATCTCGATCGACCCCGACGAGTCGATGCGCGAGTACGTGCTGCTCCAGCTCAAGGTCCGCGCGATGCGGGACCTGCTCTTCCGCAGCCGCATCTTCTCCTA
>DATNGU010000110.1:0-3120 GCA_035605775.1 Solirubrobacterales bacterium
CGCAGTGCTCCAACAGCTGATCGAGCGCCTCGCGATCCCCCGAGAGGATCACCGAGGAGGGGCCGTTGATCGCCGCCAGCTCAAAGCGTCCCTCCCAACGCTCCAGCAGCGGGTCCAGCTCTGCGGCCGGAAGGGCAAGCGACACCATCCCGCCCTGCCCGGCGAGCTTGGAGATCGCCTGGCTGCGCACCGCCGCCAGCATCGCCGCGTCCTCGAGGCCGAGTCCACCGGCGGCATAGGCGGCGGCGATCTCGCCCTGCGAGTGCCCGGCGACCGCTGCGGGCGTTATCCCACAGGCTCGCCAAAGGTCCGCCAAGGAAGCCATCACCGCGAAAAGAGCCGGCTGGACGACCTCGATGCGATCGATCGAGGGGGCGTCCTTCGCCCCGCTCAGGACGTCACGGATCGAGAAGTCGACGTGGGGGGAGAGCGCCTCTTCGCAGGCCTGCATGCGGGCAGCGAAGGTCGGCGAGGAGTCGAGCAGCTCCAGCGCCATTCCCTGCCACTGGGAGCCCTGACCGGGAAAGAGGAACGCCACCTTGCGCTCGGCGCGGGCGATGCCCTTGGCGACCCGGGGGACGTCCTCACCGCGAGCCAGCGAGGAGAGGGCGTCGATCGACTGCTTGCGCTCCGAGCCGATCGCCACTGCCCGGTGCTCGAAGGTGGCGCGGGTCGTGGCGAGCGAGTAGGCGACGTCCTCCAACTCCAGCTCGGCGTTGTCCTGCAGGTGGGTTACGAGCCGGGAGGCCTGGTCGCGCAGCGCCTCCTCGCTTTTGGCCGAGAGCGGCAAGAGGACCGAGCCCGGCAGGGCCTGGGCCCCCGCGCTGGGGGCGCCTCCCCCCTGCTCTGCGTCGGCGCCCGCAACGAGCGCGGGTGCCTCCTCCAGGATCACGTGGGCGTTGGTGCCGCTGATGCCGAAGGAGGAGATGCCGGCGCGCCTCGGCCGTCCGTTGGGCTCCCACGGCTGCGCCTCGGTCAGCAGCTCTATCTCCCCCGCCTCCCAGTCGACTTTGGAGGAGGGGGCGTCGACGTGCAGCGTCTTCGGCATGACGCCCTCGCGCATCGCCATCGCCATCTTGATCACGCCGGCGGCCCCGGCCGCCGCCTGGGTATGGCCGAGGTTGGACTTGATCGAGCCGAGCTTGAGTGGGCCGTTCCTCTCCTGGCCGTAGGTCGCGAGTAGGGCGCCGGCCTCGATCGGGTCGCCGAGGGTGGTACCGGTGCCGTGGGCCTCGACGACGTCGACGTCCCCTGCCTGCAGCCCCGCGTTCGCCAATGCCTGGCGGATAACCCGCTCCTGGGAGGGCCCGTTGGGGGCGGTGATGCCGTTGGAGGCGCCGTCCTGGTTGACAGCGGACCCCCTGACCGTGGCAAGGATCCGGTGGCGGTTGCGTTCGGCATCGGAGAGTCGCTCCAGGACCAGCACGCCGACCCCCTCGGAGAGGGCGGCGCCGTCGGCCGCCTCGGCGAAGGACTTGCTGCGCCCGTCGGGAGCCAGGCCGCCCTGGGCGGCGAAGCCCATGAAGACGGCGGGCGTCGAGAGCACCGTCACTCCTCCGGCCAGGGCCAGGGTGCACTCGCCGCCGCGCAGCGCCTGGGCAGCCAGGTGCAGGGTGACCAGCGAGGACGAGCAGGCGGTGTCGACGGTCATCGCCGGGCCCTCGAGGCCGAGGGTGTAGGAGATGCGGCCGGAGAGGATGCTCATCGAGCTGCCGGTGAGCATGTAGCCGGTCGAGCCGTCCCTCGCCCCCAGCGCCCCGGCGCCGTAGTCCTGGGAGCTGATCCCGGCAAAGACCCCGGCCGGCTCCCCGCGCAGCGAAGCGGGATCGAGACCGGCGTCCTCCAGGGCCTCCCAGCAGGCTTCCAGGAGCAGCCGCTGCTGAGGGTCGGTCGCAGTCGCCTCGCGCGGGCTGATGCCGAAGAACTCGGCATCGAACTCGGTGGCGCTGTAGACGAAGCCGCCCTCGAGCGAGAAGCCGGTGCCGGGGTCCGAGCCGTCGGGGCGCCCGAGCTCCCAGCCGCGGTCGTCAGGGAAGCCGCCGATCGCATCCGTTCCACCGGCGACCAGCTCCCACAGCTCCTCCGCGGAGCCCACCCCGCCGGGGTAGCGGCAGGCCATGCCGACTATCGCGATCGGCTCCTCGGACGCCTGTGCCTTGAGCGCAACCCGCTTCGCAACGCCGTTGGAGCTTGCCTCGCCCAGCAGGTACTTCGCCAGGGCGGCGGCAGAGGGGTAGTCGAAGACAAGCGTCGCCGGCAGCCGCAGGCCGGTGACGGCGCCGAGCCGGTTGCGCAGTTCGACCGAGGCGAGGGAATCGAAGCCGAGGTCCTTGAACGCCTTCTCGGGCTCGATCTCCGCGGCGGAGCCGTGTCCCAGCACCGCGGCGGTTTCGCTCCTGACCAGCTCCAGGACGAAGTCCGCTCGCTCTGCCTCGGACAGGGCCGCGAGCTTGCTCGCAAGCGAGCCGGTGGAAGCCGTGCGGGGGCGCTTCGGCACGCGGACCAGGCCCCTGAGGATCGGCGGCAGCACGCCGGCCGAGGCGATGGCCTGCAGACCGGCGCGATCGAAGGGAGCGGCGGCGATGACCAGAGGGGCCTCGGCGGCGAGGGCGGTGTCGAAGAGCGCCAGCCCCTGCTCGTTCGACAGCGCCGCAACCCCCCCGCGCTGCATCCGCGCCATCTCAGCCTCACCGAGGTTGGAGGCCATGCCGCTCGATTGCGCCCACAGACCCCAGGCGATCGAGGTGGCCGGGAGCCCTTCTGCCTGCCGAGCGGCCGCGAGGGCGTCGAGGAAGACGTTGGCGGCGGCGTAGTTGCCCTGGCCGGGGTTGCCCATCGCGCCGGCGATCGAGGAGAACATGACGAAGGCCGAAAGGTCGAGCCCCTTGGTCAGCTCGTGCAGGTGGTGGGCGGCGTTCGCCTTGGGGGCGAAGACGCGCTCGACCTGCTCGGCGCCCATCGCTTCGATCGTGCCGTCGTCGAGCGCCCCGGCGGAGTGAATGACGGCACCCAGGGGATGTTCGCCGGCGATCGAGGCGAGGAGCGCCTTCAGCGCCTCGGGGTCGGAGGCATCGCAGGCCGCGATCCGCACCTCTGCCCCCAGCTTCTCCAGATCCGCTT
>DATNGU010000111.1:0-5098 GCA_035605775.1 Solirubrobacterales bacterium
CCGCATCGACCGCAGCGTCAGAGCATTTGGAGAGTCCGGCGAGCTTGCCCAATACCCCTGGAGGCAGGGTGGCGGAGAACTTGGTCATGTCCTGTTCCCCGTCGCGGCGGATCAGGCGCATGTTGAAGGGCGAATAAGAGCCGGCGTTGTTGTTGACCGATCCGGCCTCAAAGCCCGGGTGGAAGGGCGGCACTCCTCCCGAGGGGCAGGCGCCGCCGTCGACTCCGCGCTGGATCGTCATCGTCGCCGTGCGCGTGACGATCTCACCGGGGGTGGGATTGTCGGGGTCCTGGGCTGAGTAGGGCGTGAAGCGAGCGGTGGTTTTGAAGTCACCGCAGCGGGGTGGCGTCACCAGCGGTGCTCTGCCGCCTTCGCGGAAGTGCAGTTTGAAGTAGTCGTAGGGCACCGGCGGGGCTTTGTCGGCGATGCCGATCAGCTGGCCGGTTTTCGGATCTGGCCTGATCTCCAAGGGCTGTTTGACCAAGACGCCGCGCTCGGGAGAGCGGACGACGATATAGGTGGCGATCAGGCTGTTGAAGGGGTTGTCGTAGGGGGCTGCGACATAGAGGGAGCCCTTGAGGGTCTCTTTGATCAGCGGGGTCCCCGCTTCGACGTTGCCGATCTTCGATGCCTCTGGACATCCGTCGCCGGGCTGTGAGTTGAACTTCTCCCTGGCGAGCTGAGCCGGGGTGCAGACCCCAAGGCCCTCTGCCTGGGAGGGATTCAAGGTCAAGCCCTCTGGCAGGATGACTTCGATCTTCTTCGGCTGGGCTTCGGAGACCGATCCGTCTTTGGGATTTGCAAAGCCAGAGCCCGGCAGACGCAGTTCGAAGTCCAGCCCGCTCGGGTTCTCCGCCAGTTTGCTGGTCGCCACCGAGGAGATCGAGGGGTCGAAGGGGACTTTGTTGCAGCCGAGCAGCGGAGGGGTGATCGACGAGGCGCTGTCGATGACGCTGCCGACCGGCACGTTCCAGGGTTCGATTTCGGCTCGGTACTCGAGCGGGGACTTGCAGGAGGTCGGCATCCGCAGGAAGGGGGTTTCGTCGCGGTTGGCCGGTGGGGCGCACGGTTGAAGTCCTGCGGTGCCGGAGAAGGCATGAAAGCACTCCCAACCGCGCGCGGAGTCATGGCGCGGGTCCCCCGGCACCCCCCAGAGGCTGATCGTCGAGGAGAGGAACTCGACCAGCTGGGTGACGTTCCTGACTTCGCCCATGATGCGGTTGTCGTTCTCGGGGTCGGCCGAGGTGCTGATCAGGACCGGGTCGCCGGCGACGAGGAAGCCGAGGCGGGCCGGTTCGCCATGCTGGGGCGGCAGGTTGAAGATCGGCACCGCCAGGCGGGTGAAGGGAAAGACAAGTCTTTCCATGAAGGTGACCGAGGCAACCCCCACCGCGCTCTCTTTGGGGCATTTGTTGACGAATTCCGTCGTGGTGAGAAAGGTCGCCATCGGACAGGGGGTCGCCGGGGTCGCGGTCCCGGCCAGACCGGCCGGGAAGCTGACCCGCACGTTTCGAGGCAGCGCCGGCTGTTCGACGTACGGCCTGGGGGCTTCGTTGATGATGGTGGCGGTGCGATCGTTGAGCATCCGCCCTGCGTTCAGCTGCACGGTGTTGACCAGCTGGAAGGGGTGAACGCCGGCCTGGCTCGTCACCGCGCCGCCCTCTTCTTCGGCTTGCATCTCGAAGCGTTCGAAGCCGAAGGGGACGGGATCGTCGTTTACCTGGATCTCCTGCGTCGCGCTCTTGGCGGCCGCGTTGCCGCCCGAGACCGTGATTTTGCCCGGCGCTCCAGCGGATGGCGGGCTGCCTTCGAGCGCGACCGGGATTTCGACTTCGATCGCTTCGTAGGAGGGGATTTCGTCTTCGTAGGTGCATTTGACGAGGCTGGTGGACTGCACGGCGCAGCTCACCGGGCCGCCTTCCGCCGTGGTTCCCGCCGCGCCGGCGAAGGCTTCGACGTCATAAGCGAGGGCACCCTCGGGCAGCTCGTCGGTGATCGTCAGCGGGGTAGAGGTGGCGTCCAGTGGCGCGTCGCCGAGGTTGGTGATGGTGAGGTTGAGACGGCCGCTGCCCTCGCTGAGGACCTTGGCGCTGGCTTTGCCCAGCGGAAACCCAAAAACGAGGACCGGGGTCAGCTTGATCGGCGCCACCCACTTCCCCGGGGTGCTCACCACAAAGGGCGCGGCGGCGGTGGGACCGCCGCTGACTTCGACTTCGCCGGCACCGTAGGGGCCTTCGAGCAGCGTCTCGAACTGTGCTGCGGTTTCGGTACCCGGAAAGCCGGTTTCCATTTCGCAAAATGCACTTGCGGGGGTGCCGAAGAATTCACCGCCGCCTGCGAGGCAGCCGACGACCGAGCCGCCGACTTCGACCTTGGCGACGACGGGGAATATGAGCCCGAGGAGATTGACCGTTTCGGTCTTGACTTCCTGCACCTCGGTGTCGTCTTTGGGCTCCCAGAGGTGAGTCGGGCGGGCGCCGGAGATCACCTGCCACCAGGGCGAAGTCGCCGAGGCCGAGGCTACGGGCAAGACCAGCAAGAAGGCAACGCCGAGGGAGGCGATGAGGATCGTGAGGCGCTTTGACATCGAGGTTCTCTCCTTGGTCAGATCTGCGGCGCGGGCTCCTTCTGCTCTTCTCTGGCTCCTCATCGCCCCGCCCCCCGGTTGCGGTGAGCGGCTCGCTTGGCTTTGGCGCTGTGGCGCTTGTGCTTGCGCGCTACGCAGCGCGACTTGCCTTTGCGGGTGACCTTGCGCTTGCCCCTCGGGCAGCTGGTTGCCGGTGCGACGTTGCCCTGGCCCTTGAAGCTGGCGCTGGCCGGAGTCGGGTCGTCGGGAACCCTCGCCGGCGCCTGGCAGGCTTCGCCCAGGCACTCGGCGTTGGGAGTCAGCTTTGCCGGGATGCCGTCGACGCGGGCGTCATAGATGTCGACCTCTTGGTCTTCGTCGGTGACCGAGAGCTGAGCGGGGGTATAGAAGAAGACGTCGTTGCCGCCTTCAGAGGCATCGAGGAAGGCCGATTCCTCCTCTGCTGCACCGGAGGAGATCAGCGAGACGCAGCCTCCCGCGGAGATCGATATCGACCCTCCGCCCGAGGATGAGCTGCAATCGCCCGTGCCGCTCGGCTCGTACTGGTAGACGTCCCAGTTGCCGTTGGAGTCCGAGGGCACCAACGAGTCGGCGGCGTTGAAGAAGAGGCGGCCGTTGTCGTGGATCGCGCGGGTGCGGTAGAGCGAGGGGTCGAGGACTCCGAGGCTCGTTGCCTCGGGCAATACGGCGGCCAGCGGTTTGCCGTTCCAAAGCCTTTGCGGGTCATACGCTGGGTCGATGTTGGCGAGGCTCCCGTGAGCTCCCAGCGGACTTGCACCCGAGGGGTTGCACGAGGCGCAGATCAGCTCGTCGGCGAGGGCGTCGTAGCGGAAGACCTCCTGGTCTGCCTCGCCGGTTTTCGCGTCGCGGTTGTCGTAGCCGGTGAGGCTGCGCTCGGACATGAAGGCCAGGTAGCGGCCGCCGGGGGAGGCGGCGGCGCTGTGTTCGTAGCCTCCCCCCCAGTCATGTTTGTCGGCCTCCGAGAGGGTCGCGATGAAGCGCACGCCGCCGAACTCGCTCCAGAGGTAGAGGTTGGGCTGACCGGAGACCGCGCTGTCGCCCATCGCGTTGGGCTGGGAGTCGAGCACGCCTTTGGCGACGAAGTAGACGCGGGTGGCGTCATCGCCCATGCCCGAGGCGAGGCCCTGCACTTCGGCGCTTTCTTTGGCGCCTACCGTGTCGGCGGTGATATCGGTCAAGTCGCAGACGAGTTCGCCGCCTTCGATCTTCACCTCGCAGCGGTAGAGGTCGCGGCCCACTTCGTTGGCGTCTTCGGTCAGCTGCTGGGAGTCGGTGAAGAAGGCGACCGTGCCCTGCGAGTTGGCGCCCTGGAAGAACGGGTTCGCGGCGCCGCTCCCGAAGAAACCGGGCTGGCGGACATCGAGGCGAACGGTTTCTTCGCGCTCCATGTCGCGCACATACAGGGCCTCCGCGGCGCCACTGTTAACGGGGGTGCTCCAAAACACCCGAGAGCCATCGTCGGAGATCGCCTTGCGCGTGGAGCCCGCCCTAAAGCCGAACTGAGCCCCGACCGTGGCGCCGCCTTCCCCCGCCGGCAGCACGCTCACCTGCCGTAGCTGCCCGGCCTCCCACTGATAGAGGCTCTGCGCGACAGCGCCGGGCGCCAGCGGGACGTTGCTGAAGAGCACAACGTGGCTTAGGTCCGGCGTGGCGCCGGCGATGTGCACGTCGCCGAACTGACTTTTCGGATTGCCGCCGAATTCGGTTCCCGGCGGCACGTTGGCAAACCCTTCCTTGCCGGTGACGAGGGGGGTGTAGGTGGCGGGTTCGGTGCTCTCGCGCAGGTAGGGGGTGCGTTCGGTGGCCTCGGGCGAGAGCGGCGTCGGCTCGAGCGGCTCGAGCACCCCACGCTCCAGGTTCGTGCTGAAGAGCTTGTATTCGGGCCCAATGCCGACCGAGATGGGCGTCACCGTGCCATGGGGGACGGTTATGTCCTTGGAGTGCCACTCGCCGGAACCGTCGCGGCGCGCCAGCGCCGAGGAGGCTTCGATCAAGCGGCTTCCTTCGGGCTGGGCTTCGATCGAGCCCGCGGTGTTGAAGAGGAGGCCGTTGCCGTTTGCGGCCGCCTGGTAGTGCCCGCCTTGGACCTGTTGTGGGGGTCTGATCAGCCCACCGAACTTCTGCGGCGGGGAGACCATCTCCCAGGCGCGGCCGTCGGCAAGCTCGAAGCCGAGCGCGCTGAGCTGGGTGGTGAAGGTCTTGTCGGCTCCGGGGACGACGTAGACGTTGCCGTCGCGTTCGTCGCGGGCGACGAAGCGGTAGTGGTAGGTGGTCCCGGGCGTGAGGTTGAAGAAGGGGGTGGCGACGGCGATGTCGCCGAAGCTCGCCGGCAGGGGGCTCTCAGGCGTGCTCTGGCCGTAGCTCGCGGTGGTGCCCCATTCGATCCACCAGCTCGCCGCCACTCCGATCGGGTCGAGTTCGGCGTGCAGGATCGCGCTGGTCGCGGTCAGGTCGGTCACCCACTGGGCATCGATGCCAACGGCTGGGCGA
>DATNGU010000112.1:0-3093 GCA_035605775.1 Solirubrobacterales bacterium
GACGACACCGATCGGTTTCTCGAGTTCTGGAACCACGTCTTCATGAGCTATGACCTCGCCGAGGATGGCTCCCTGACCGAGCTGCCGATGAAAAACATCGACACCGGCATGGGCCTCGACCGGATGGCGGCGGTCCTCCAGGACGTCCCCTCGGTCTTCGAGACGGACCACGTGCGCCCGCTCGTCGACCTCGCCGAGGAGCTCTCCGGCCGCCGCTACGACGAGGGCGGCGCGGTGACCCGGGCGATGCGGATCGTCGCCGACCACAGCCGCGGCGCCGCTTTCCTGATCGCCGACGGCGTCGTCCCCTCCAACGAGGACCGCGGCTACATCCTGCGCCGGATCATGCGCCGCGCGATCCAGCAGGGCCGCACCCTCGGCCTCGAGGCGCCCTGGCTGGGCCGCTTCGCCGAGCGCGCGATCGAGCTGATGGGCGATGCCTACCCGGAGCTCGTCGCCGAGCGCGAGCAGATCGGGCGCTGGATCGCCGACGAGGAGGAGAGCTTCGGCCGCACCCTGGAGCGCGGCACCGAGCTGCTGGAGCGGCTGGTCGCCGAGGCGAAGGCGAGCGAGACCTCCTGGATCGACGCGGCCGATGCCTTCAAGCTGCACGACACCTACGGCTTTCCCTACGACCTGACCAAGGAGCTGCTGGCCGAACGCGGCCTTTCGGTCGACGACCAGGGCTTCGAGGAGCTGATGGAGGAGCAGCGGCAGCGGGCGCGGATGGGCGCCGCCACCGCCCATGGCTCCGAGAACACGCACGAGCGGGTCGCCGCCTTCGCCGCCGCTGCGGCCCCGACCAACTTCGTCGGCTACGAAACCCTGCGCGCCACCACCGGCCTCGCCGCGGTCGAGTCGATCGGCGACAAAGCGCTGGTGAAGCTGGAGGAGAGCCCGTTCTACGCCGAGGGCGGGGGGCAGGTCGCCGACTCCGGGGTGCTGCGCTGGAACGGCTCCGAGGCGCGGGTGGTCGACGTGTACAGACTCGGCGAGGACCAGGCGCTGGAGGTCGAGCCGGGCGGCGCGGCGATCGAGCCGGGCGTCCCGGTCGAAGCCGAGGTCGACGGCGAGACCCGCCACGCGACGATGCGCAACCACACCGCGACCCACCTCCTGCACGCGGCGCTGCGCGAGCGACTTGGGGATCACGTCCGCCAGGCCGGCTCCGCTGTGCGCCCGGACAAGCTTCGCTTCGATTTCACCCATGGCCAGGCGCTTTCGGCCGGGGATCTGATCGCGGTTGAGGACCGGGTCAACGAGTGGGTGAAGGCGAGCCGGCCGGTGCGCTGGTTGGAGATGGAGCGGGTCGAGGCTGAGAAGCTCGGTGCGATGGCGCTGTTCGGCGAGAAATACGGCGAGTGGGTGCGGGTGGTCGAGGTCGATGGCGTCTCACGCGAGCTCTGTGGCGGCACCCACGTCGCCAATACGGCCGAGGTCGGCATCTTCAAGATCAGCTCGGAGGGCTCCAGCGCCGCCAACGTACGGCGAATTGAGGCGTTGACCGGCCCCGCCGCGATCGACTGGTTCCGCCGCAGCGAGGAGCGCCTGCGCGAGGTCGGCGAGCTGCTCGGCTCCCCGCAGGACCCACTGACCGGTGCCAGGCGCGCGGCGGAGCGGCTGCGGCAGGCAGGTGAAGGCGAAAAGGAAGCGGCGAAGCAAATGCTAGGCGATGAGGCGGAGCGTTTGGTCGCGGCGGCGGACGAGGTTGGCGGGATAGCTGTCGTCTCCTCACAGGCGCCCAGCGCCGATCAAAAGCAACTGCTTGAGCTCGCCAACCGGGTGCAGTCGAAGCTGGGTGGAGAGTCGGCCATCGTCCTCGGCGGAGTGGAGGGGAACAAGGTTGGTCTCGTCGTGCTCGTCTCGAAGGGCGCCGTTGGGCGAGGCGTCTCAGCGGCGGCGATCATCCGTGAGGCGGCTCCGGTCGTCGGTGGCGGGGGCGGGGGCCGCGATGAGATGGCGCAGGCGGGCGGCAAGGACCCGTCCAAGCTCGACCAGGCACTGGCCACTGCAGGCCAGGCAATCGAGCGGGAGCTCGGATGAGGGTGGTCGGCTAGTGCGCGTGCTGGCCCTCGACTATGGCACTGCCCGGATCGGCTGCGCGATATCCGATCCGAGCGGAACTCTGGCGACGCCGCTGCCGGTAATCGAGCCGCCTGAGCCCCGCTCGGTGGCGGAGCTGGTCACCAAGCACGAGGTCGAGCGGGTCGTGGTCGGGCTGCCGCTGCACCTCAGCGGTGAGGAGGGTACGCAGGCGGAACTCACTCGCACCTTTTGCACCGAATTGGAAGCGATCCTCGAGGTGCCGGTCGAGACCTACGACGAGCGCCTGACCACGCGGATGGCCGAGGCGAGCAAGCGGGAAGGGGCAGTGGCGGCGCCGGATTCCCTCGCCGCCGCCCATCTGCTCCAGGCCTATCTCGCCGGACAGGCGGCGATCGGGGGCTCCGACGAGGATGAGTGAAGACTGGTTCGACGAGGACCCAGCCGCCGCGGAGAGGGAGCGGCGGCGACGGGAGCGGGAAGAGCGCCGCGGTGCAGCCTCGATCGCGTCGCCACCGGCCCAGCGGCCGCCCGAACGAGTGCGCGTGCCTCGCGGCAACCGCCGGCGCATCGTGCTCGCCGGGGCAGTTGCGGCCATCCTCCTGATCGGCGCTCTCGCTGCCGCAGCTGCCTACCGCCACTCCAACCATGACGCGCCCCCGCCGGTCGTCCTCAAAACGATCACGGTGACGATCCCCGAGGGCTATAGCCGTGAGCAGACCGCGCAGATCGCTGAGGAAGCCGGCCTGGCCGGCAGCTACCTGAAGGCGAGTAAGGGTCACGAGGGCTTCCTCTTCCCCGATACCTTCGAACTGGAAAAGGGGGCACCAGCATCGGACTTGGTCGAGTTACAGCTGCAGGACTTCAAGCGGCGCATCGCCGGAGTCGACATGGGCTATGCGCGTTCCAAGAACCTGACCACTAGTGACGTCGTGACGATCGCCTCGATGATCGAGCGAGAGGCGCAGCTCGAAAGCGAGCGGCCGCTGATCGGGGCGGTGATCTACAACCGACTGCACGAAGGGATGCCGCTGGGGATCGACGCGACGA
>DATNGU010000113.1:0-5269 GCA_035605775.1 Solirubrobacterales bacterium
CCTCGATGTCACGGGTCATGTCGATGCCCTCGGGATCGTGGTCGCCGAGGTGCAGGATGATGACCCGCTCCGCGCCCTCGCTGTAGTAGCGCCCGACCCGCTGGGCGGCGGCCCATGCGTTGCTCGAGCTGTTGTAGCCACGGCAGGCGAAGTACGGGATGTCGAGGGCGTTAGCAGGACGCGCGATCACGTCGACCAGTGCGTCCTTCTCGATCCAGACCTCCATGCGGAGCGGCTGGCTGTCCCACTTGCCGATCCGGAACTGGGGCATGACCGAGTCCACGAAGAACTTGGCGTTGGCAGCCCACTCGTCGTGCGGTGAGCCCCAGTGCGGGAGCTCCTGCATCCGCCGCGTGCGGTCGACGATGTGGTTCCAGTCGATCAGACCGGCATAGCGGGCGTCGTCCACGATGCCGCCCAGCCGCTTGTACTCGCTCTGCTTGTTCGCCAGCCAGCCACGGGCGACGAACTGGTAGTAGAGCTGCCGCAGCGTCAGGCTGTAGCCCTGCGCTGCGTAGTCGGAGCAGATCTGGTCGGCCAGCCGGATCGTCTCCAGCGTGGCCGCCCGGAAGTTGATGTCCTTGTAGGAGATCTTCATCGGTGGCTCCCCTCACGGGTGTCGCACTCGAAGCAGCGACCCTCCTCTCCGCCCCAGTACTCGTGGTCCGAGGCGAAGGTGTGGCAGTTGGGGCACTTGAAGGCCCCGTTCGGCTCGGCGGCGCGTTGCTCGGCCATGGTCGAGTACGTGCGCTGCCCGCAGCGACAGCGGATCGTCACCGCACCGGCTCCATCGAGGACACCAGCCATGCCTCGAAGGCGGCCACGACCTCGGGGTAGGCGACCGCGATGCGTGCTCGATTGTCGCGGTCGCTACTGGCGATCAGGCGCAGCAGGCGTCCGGTGAACCAGTCGCCCGCGTCGAGGACGTACCCCAGTCGTGCGCGGTCGTGCTCGCTCATCTCGAACGGCTCGATCTCGGTGACCTGAACCCCCTCGTCGAGCAACAGGCCGTCTTGGATCGTCTCGCGGATCCAGCCGCTCAGGGACTCCCCGAACGACTCGAACGCCCCGACCCTCGTGTTGATCTCGACAACGTAGCGTCTGTTCATGCACTCACCTCCGTTTTGCTGCGGCGCGCGCGCCGCTTTGGGTGATGGAGTCTAACGTGGGTCGTCCAGCATGTCGGGCAATCCACGTAGATCCTCTGTCCGCAGGTGGCGGATCCGTTAGGAGCGAAGCCGGGGCACATCGCGCGCCCCGACTCATGCTCATGCTCCTGAGCCATCGCTCAGGTCGATCTCGACGGACGTGTCGTCGCTGTCGAACAGGTCGACGTCGCCGATGTAGAACTCGGTCTGGTCGATCCCGTTCTCGAGGTAGCCGAACACCCGCTGCTCGGACCACTTGTCGGCGGCGATGCCCTTCGCCATCTCCTCGTCCTCCGCCTCCACGCCGACGAAGATCGGCGGGAAGACGGTCACGATGTAGCGGGTCACAGCCGCGCGTGCAGCTCGTTGATGAGCTCCCCGATGTCGTAGCCGGAGTCTTGGTCGAAGACCACGTGCTCCTCGTTGACGGCCTTCACGGTGTAGACGTCCTCATCGGCGATGTGCCTGCTGATGCGGATCTCGAAGGCCCCGTTCTCGAGGATCTCCCTAATCTGCTCGCTGCTGATGCGGGTCATACCTCGTACGTCCTGCACGCGCAGTGCTCCGCCGCGCACGCTGTCGGGGTCCACCTCACGCTCGACGACTTCACCGGCTTGTTGCCGGGGCCGAGGATCGTGGTCTCGTAGCGCTTCAGCACGATCGGATCGACGACCCCATCGTGCATGGCTCGAACGTGGCCGCACCAGCGACACTGGCCGCGTCCGAAAGCGCCCTTGACGGCGCAGACGACGCACTTGCCAGTGTCCGGGTGCGGCTGATACTCGTGGTCAGCCATCAGTGATGCTTGCTCCATTCGACTGCGGACTCGATCGCGGCCGTGCGCGACTCGAGGTTGTCGTCGATGACGCGATCGCGGCCGTCCTTCTCGATGAAGTACAGGACCCAGTCGCGGTGACTGAATCCGGCCGGGTCGCGCCATGCGACGAACTCGTTGTTGGCCCACGTGAAGCGCCACCCGCTGCTCGCCGTCTTGGTGAGCGTGACGAAGCGGGTGATGCCGTCACTGAACTGGATCGGGGTGCTCATGGGCGCGGCATGTCCTCCTCGTTGATCGTCTCGGACGTGATGCTCTCCAGCTCGAACGGCAGCCCCAAGCCGCCAAGAGGCCGGATCTCGAGGTTGACGCCCAGCGCGTCGTGCAGGAGCGAGAGGACCTGATCCTCCGCTCGTCTCCGGTCGTTGCCGCTCAACGTTGTCGAGATCGACAGCGTGACCTTCTGGATCGGCTCGCTCACGGGACCTCCGGACCGTGGTCGTCGCAGAGCCAGACCTCGACGTGCTTGCCCGACTCCTCGAGGTGGAAGTCGAAGGCGAGGTTGTTGTGGACGTCGGCATCAGGGTGGGTGGCGCAGTAGTGCCTCCCCTTCGTGCCCTTGCACGACGGCTGGGCGAGGTAGTCGGCCTGACCGGGGGTTTGCCAGCCGAGCCGCAGCGCTTCGCCAGCCGTGATCTTGCGCGTCGTCATCGGAGGAGCCTCCGTGCCTGTGCGGGCGTCAGGTGCGCGATCTTGATCGTGTGGGCATGGAAGTGCCCATCCGCATCGCTGCTGCACGCCCCGGAGTAGTCCTCGAAGGCGTCGTAGCCCTTCTTGCGGAGCTTCACGATCGTCTCTTCGAGCTCTTCGCTCGACTCGAATCCGCCGTGCCTCTGCTTCCACCATCCGCTGATCGCAACGGGGTGGGCCTTGGCACGGGCGTCGTTCGCCTCGTTGACGTTCACTCCCAGTTCACCTCCGGCGCCGCATGGTGGAGTGCCTGCGGCCACCTCTCGACTTCTGCACGCACCAGCGGCGTGATCTCGAAGTTGGTGTCGATGCTGAATCGACGGATCTGCCGCGTGGTGAGCGCACGAGAGAGCGCCGCGCTCAGCGCGTACAGGTCATGCACCCCACCGTACGGGCACTTCACGAATGCCACTCGACGACGAGGCTCCCCTGTGGTGAACCGCACCCGGAACAGACGCGGGGGTATCGGTCGGTCACTCATCAACCACCGCCTCGGCCGTCTCACGCAGGCCCTTCATGGCAGCGAGGACGGGGCTGTCCCGGTGGTAGTCGTGGTCCTCTTTGTCCCACGCCTCGAACAGCGTGGCGATGGCGAGCATGATCCCGGCATCGAACGGCTTGCGAGCGTCGTCCACGCTGTCGCCGTCAGCCTCCTCAACGCGATCGTCCCAATCGCGAATGCGGCGGGCCAGACCTGTGCCGTAGCCGTTGTCGCTCACCGCTCCTCCTTGTGGAGCCAGACAGCAGGGCCACGCACAGCGGTCAACTGCTTGATCTTCGGGCTCGGCTCGAAGACCCCGGCCTTGACCATCGAGTACCACTGATCGGGCGGGCCGATGATGATGTGGTCCTCGAGGAACATCGATCCCATCGCTGCCGACAGGTTCACCTGATTCGTCAGCGTGAGATCCAACTCGGTCGGCTGCACGTTGCCGCTCGGGTGGTTGTGCATGAGCTGGAAGCGGTTGGTGCCAGAGGCCCATACCGCCTGCATCACGTTCGAGACGTCGACTTCGACCTCGAACTGGTTGCCGCGCGCCACCTCGACCACGCTGCGCAGGGTGGTGATCGGGTCGTACGTCACGACCCAGACCACCTCCTGCGCCTCGTGGAACAGGCCCCACTCGTGGAGCAGCTTGCGGATGTCGGTGTAGCGCAGGTCGGACCGAACGATGTTCAGCCCGACCGTGGCATAGACGTTCTTCACCCGGCCTCCTTAGTTCGACAGGGCGACGAGGATCTCGGCAGCCTTGCTCTTCTTCTGGGCGGCGGGGCCGTCCAGCAGGATCGACGTGGCACGGTTGTCGGCGGCGCTGACGCCTCGGCTGCGGTAGAACATCCCGTAGTCGAGGTACTCGGCGATGCCGTTGAACACGCCCCATGCGGTGTCCCGGATGTTGGCGATGTTGTCGCTGGAGTTGACGGTCGCCAGCGCCTTGAGCGCAGGGCTGGTGTTGCCGCTCTCGTCGATCGCCTTCTTCAGCTCGTCGAGGGTGAGCTTGAGCGGGTTGACGTCCTTGATCGGGAAGACCTGCGCGACCGTGGTGAGCACCTGCTTCGGTGTCAGCTTCGTCAGCAGCATCTTCTCGGCGATGGCCTCGAACTTGTCGAGGTACTCGTACGTCAGGCCCAGCGCGCGCTGCGCCTCGGCGATGCGATCCTCGATGCCCGACGTGTGCCGCAGGCTGAAGCTCGACGTCGCCGCCTTGAGCGCCATGTTCACCGTGTTCTCGCACACGGATCGGATGGGGGTGACGGCACCCTTCAGGGCGTAGCGACCATCGAAGCCGTTGACGCCCAGCAGGTAGGGCCGGATCTCGCCGTCGTCACCGGGCACCTTGACCGTCTTGGGAATCTCCATGCTGATGAAGATCACCCGCCCGTCACGCAGCGACCCAGCCGTCTCGTACTTCGCCTCCTCCGACTGCACGATGGCGTCGAACATGTCGAACACCGTCGCTGGCTGCACGACCGCGTAGGCGGGCGACACGACGCCGAGGTACTTGCCGTCGCTCATGCGGACGGTGGCGACCTTCTCATCGATCTTGCGGACGTTGCCCTTCGGGTTGGTCGGATCCCGGTAGAACAGCGGCCGCTTCTGGACTTCCCAGTCGAGTCCGGCAGCGATGACCGCCTCCGCGGCTGTCTGGAGTCCTTCGACCTTGGTCCCGAACCCGTGCCATGGCACTTCGCGGGCATACATCATCGTCTCGACGTTAGCGGGCATTGGTGGTCTCCTTGTTCTTGCCGCACGACTCGCAGGTCGTGACATCGTCGGACCAGCCGTGGATCGGCCACGACTTGAATGCGGGGTGGTCCGCAGGTAGGGACTGGATGTGCTTCACCAGCTCGGGAAGCGTTGCGTCCGCGCCGAGAGACTCGACCCGGATCTTGACCTCGTGACCGATCACGACATCACCGCCGCGCTCCCACTCGTGGACGTGGCCGGTCTCATGGATGCGGATGCTGTATCCGCCCGGGTTGGCGTGATTGCGGTCGAGGTGGTCAGTGGCCGCCTTGAATGAGGCGAACGGCCCGTACGTGTCGAAGTCGTCCGTCTCACCGTACGGGTAGTGCTGGATGCGGTACTTCCAGC
>DATNGU010000114.1:0-11807 GCA_035605775.1 Solirubrobacterales bacterium
CAATGACCAACCGTCACGCAACTCGGCGGATCCGTGAGATCCACGGGCTCACCTGCGGCGAGTGCTCGCCGCGCCTCGACGATGAAGGCACACATGTCATCCTGCCCCCGCCACCGCCAAGGGGTCGCGAGACGAACGGTCGGCGAGGTCTCGATCATCGCAGCGAAGTCGACCGGCGTCCCGTCGAAGTCGTAGATGGCTTGAAGGTCGTCGCCGAAGAGGCGAAGTCGAGTCGGCGCCGCTGCCGCGATCACCTGAATGAAGCGGTGCTGATCCTCGTCGCAATCCTGATACTCGTCAACAAGGATTACTGGGTGCCTGACGGCGAGACCGAGCGCCACCTCTGGGCGCCGTTCGAGTATGTCGGTCGCGAGCCTGATCATGTCCCTGAACGGCGGCCGACCGTGGAAGGGATCAAGCGGTCTCGGCAGGTCCAGGGGCGCCGCATACAGTTCGACAAGCTCGGCGGCCAGCGAGTGGATCGTCTTCATCACCGCAGCGCCACCCCAAAGACGCCGGTTGAAGGTCTCGCGGGCCGCGTTGGTGTGGGTCAGGAACAGAACCTTTCGGCCGACAGGAAGCGTCGGCGCGATCGTCCGCGCCGCGTTCACCGCCTCGTGGGTCTTGCCGTAGCCGGCCGGTGCCTCGATCAGCAGCAGCGGCTCAGAGCCGCAGATCCGCTCGCGAACCCCCTCAAGCTCCGGGCCCACCATCGCCTGAATCCTGGAAGGGAACCTCGGTCGACATCAGGCCCATTACCGAGGTCCACAGCGCTTCGGCGTCTCGGACGATCTGGATGTCAGCATGATGATCGCGCAGGTACTCGCCTACCGCGCAACTGGTCTGCGGCGCTTTGAACCAACCCCGCTTGTTGGCGACTTCGCTGAAGGCCTCGCGGCAGCGATCCTCGCCGAGATCGGCCGCGAGCTCCCCGAGCATTCTGCGGGACTGAGCACCCAACTCATCGTTGAGCTGGTGGTATCGAGATGCCGAATGGTCGCGCCCGGTTGTGTCCGGGGCGGCGATGAGACGGTCGAGGTCCTCGATCGAGAGTTGCTTTGATAGCGCCTCCTCAAGGCACCTGGCGTCGGTGTAGGTGCCGAAGGCGACGTTCTCGGCGGCGGCGAGTTTCGCTCGCCTTCCGCTGTGCTCCACCTCGTCGTCCAGGAAAGTGCCGAAACGTTCCCCTGCGCTAACCAGAGCATCGGTGATGCCGAACACCTTCGGCTGCCCACCGCCATCGACAAGGCGAACGCCCAACGCGCCAAGGGTGGTGTCGAGCTCCATCGCCTTCTTCTCGAGGATGGGACCGAGGAGGCCAAGCTCGGACTGCCCTTCCAGGATGACCGGGATCCGGCACAGGAGCGCCTCGGGGTCGTTGCGACGGATCTTCTCCAACCCCGATGGCAACGCAGCGACCCGGTTGGCTGCGCCCCCAGGCCGACCGACGCGGTGCAACTCGTTGAGCGCCATCTCGCCAACTGCTGCAGGCGAGTGGGTAGTGATGAACGCCTGACCCGTCGAGCCAATCGTCCTCCTGATGCGTGCGATCAGATCACGCTGGCGGAAAGGCTCCAGCCCACTCTCGATCTCATCGATGACGAACAAAGGGGAGCCGGATATGAGTAGGCGAGCCAAGGTAAACAGAGCTAGCTGCTGCGTGCCGAGCCCGGCGTTGGCGAGAGGCACAGATGCACCGCCGCTGTTGGCAAACAGGCCGACCATCCCCAGCAGGTTCTGGCCGGGGGGCGAGAGCATCGCGAGGTCGAGATCGCCCGCACCAGGGGCGATCGCCTCCAATGCCCCAGAGAGCTCCTTTAGGCGAGCCTCGGTCTCCTCCGACACGTTGAACTGATCTCGCGTCGCCTGAACAGCCTCGGTGACAAGCGCTCGTAGCTGCTCGGGCTGGATGTTGCGAGAAAGCAGGGAGCCTCGCGACATGCGCAGTTCCCGGTAGGCGGTAGCCGCGGAAGAAATCCTCGACAGCCCGAATGCCTGTCGTTTCGAAGGCGAGAGGGGGATCTCTCCACCGCTCGGGTCAATGGCGACGTGCTCAACCTCGAGGTCATCGGTTCCCTGGGCACGGAGGCACAGGACTCCCTCGCCTTGAGGATCCGGATCCGCTTGCGCCCGCTGGTCTCCCGCGAACCAGGTCCAAACAGGTGCCGCTGGCCAGGCGCTCAACACCTCTTCGTCAAGCTGCCCAACAAGAAGCTCGATCTTGAACCCCGCGGCAACATCACCCGCGTAATAGTCATGCTCCGAAGCCACCCGACCCGGGGCCGAAGACAGCACCGTCGCGATCGCGTTGAGAATCGTCGACTTGCCGACATCCCCTGGCCCGATTAGACAATTCAGGCCGGGCTCAGGGCACCACACAAGCTTCTGGATGCCTCGATACCGCTCGATCTTCACACGACGAATCTGCACCCGCGACTTTTTACGCTGCGAATCGGTCGCAACCCCTGCAAACGGTTTCTGTGAAGGTGGGCGGCCCGCTCTCCGGCGATACCCGTGCGGATTCGATCGCTGCTGCCTTGCGCTGAAGATCCCGGCATCGCCTACGCCCCATCGGGACCGAGGCCCTCCAACTCGACCAACTGCCCTGCCTCGGCGAGAACCTTCACCGCGACCAATGCCGCGTTGTCCCGATACTGCTTGCGCTCCGCTGCAAGCCGCACCTTTTGGACGACCTCCTCGAGCCCGACAACCGTGATTGGCCCGGCACCAACACGCTGCCCGGCTGCCCACTCCCGAATGCGGCGCTCGTGCTCACCCGCTCGCCGGCCCGCGAACCTTCCCGCGTACAACCGCAGTTCGATCTGCTTGAACTTGTACCCGTAGCGCTCACCCGCGGCCCTCACAACTCCATCTCGAATCACCGAGTCGTTCAGCAGCCTGTAAAGGCCCGCGCGACGTTCGTCGCTCGTCTCCCCCATCACCGCCTCAGCGGCCACGCCTCGCGATCCAAGGAATGACTTCACCGTGGCCAGAACCATCCTGTCAGCCCGAGCAGCGACGAGGTCGACCTCATAACCGTGCTCCTGAAACTCCACCCGGGATGCCTTGCGCACTCGACGCCGCACCGGGAACTTCACCGCGGGAGAGACGATGAACCCATCCTCCTCGAGGGCGAGCGCGACGAACGTCTCGAAGGCCTCCATTAGGGCGATCGTTCTATCACTCCACAGGCACCAAGAGTTGCCGTGAAGCCGTCCTGATTTGGTCGCATCTGCTCCCTTCGCCCCCCCATTGCCTCTGGGCCTATCCGAGGACAAGGCGCTCGGAGGCGGCCTCCCTGCGGTAGTCGAAGATCCGCCTGAGGTCGCGGCGCACGAAGAGGAGATGCGCGAGCGTGCCGAGCGGTCCCAGCGGAATCGCGTAGCGGACACGGTCGTGGATGACGGTCACGCCGTCACCGTCTCCTTCAAAGGAATGGGTGTGCTCCCAAAGCGAGTAGGGACCCCTGAGCTGGATGTCGATGAAGCGCCGCGGCGGTTCCCAGGTCTCGATCCGGGTCTGCCAGCGCACCGGCACTCCGTGCAACCTCAGCTTGTAGTCGAGCAAGGCGCCCTGCCGCAGCGTCAACTCGCCCGGCGTCGTTACTTCGAAGTGAAGCCAGGGCGGAGTCATCGGCTCAAGGTTGAGTGCGTCCACGTAGAAGTCGAATGCCTGCTCGACCGGCACCTCGACCCGTTGACTGCGCTCGAGGACGTGTATGGACACGGCTCCAGTCTTGCAGCCCGGCTGATGGGGTTACCTTTAGGGGATCGCGGCAAGCACCCTCATCGCTGGCGCAACGGGCTTCGTCGGCGCTCGGCTGGCCACCTCACTCGCAGACTCGGAGACGCTGGTCCGGTGCCTGGTTCGCGATCGCTCGAAGGCCCACATGCTGGAGACAGCGGGGCTCGACCTCCACGTCGGCGACGTCACTGATGCGGAGAGCCTGGCAGGCGCGGGTCAAAACGTCGAGGTCGCCTACTACCTCGTCCACGCGATGGCCGGTGGCGAGGGGTTCGCCGAGCGAGAGGAAACCGGGGCGCTGAACTTCGCCCGGATGGCCAGGCGCGAAGGCGTCAAGCGCGTCATCTACCTCGGGGGGCTAGGCGAGGAGAGCAAGTCGAAGCACCTGAGCAGCCGCCATAAGACTGCCCGTATCCTCGCCGCCGAGGGCCCACCGCTCACCTACTTTCGGGCAGCGATGGTGGTCGGTGCCGGCAGCGAGTCCTACCGGACCCTGCGCTATCTGGTTCGCCGGCTACCGGTGATGATCGGCCCCAGCTGGCTACGCATAGACACGCAGCCGATCGGCATCGACGCGACGATTGCGTATCTGCTCCGCGCTCCCGAGGTCCCCGAGTCTGAGGGCCGGGAGGTTCAGATCGGTGGCCCCGATGTCCTCTCCTACTCGGAAATGCTGGATCGAATGGCGTTGGCGATGGGGATGCGGCCGCGGCAAAAGGTCCCCGTCCCATTCATCACCCCGTGGCTGTCGGCGCTGTGGCTTGGCTTGGTGACGCCGGTCGACGTGAAGGTGGCGCGGCCGCTGGTCGAGGGTCTGACCACCGCCACTGTGGTCACCGATCCCTCAGGGGCAAAGCCGTTCGGCATCTCCCCGGAGTCATTTGACGAGGCGCTGCGGCGCGCGCTCGTGGAGGAAGAAAAGTGACCGACAGGAGCTTCCGGCTGCATGGCGGTGTGGTCGGCGGGGACGCACTCCGGCCCTCGGCGCCCAGATACCCGATCCCACTGCCCCAAAGGGCGGCCGACAGACCGCATGACCAACCGATAACCACAAGGAGGTTCCAATGCCTGACGAGGCGATCGCCCTGACCCTGTCAAAGGCAGATGCCGAGGTGCTGCTGGCGTGCTGTCCGCGGAGCGCTACAACGCCGAGGTCGAAGCGGTTTGCAGCGCAGCGCGCGAGCAGATCGACGGGAAGCTGGCCGAGCTGGGCTGATCAAGAACCCGGACAAAGTCCCCCGGCTGAAGCGATCCTGGCGGCGCCCAAGAGTTAGGTGTCGTCTTGGCGAACCGACTTCTCCTCGGCCCGTGGCGGGACGCTTGGTACAGGCGCCCCGGCGCCGGCCCTCCCATGAACACTCGACTAGACGAGGCGTCAATCGCGATTCTCGACCGACACTTCGAACTGTCCGCGCCGCGCATAGCCGGGCTCCCAGGTGACGCCTTCCAAAAGCACGCAGGGTGAGACCCCGAGTGCCCCCGCGAGTTTGACCAGCGTGTCCACGCGGGGCAGGCGTTCCCCTCTCTCTAACAGCCCGATCTCGGTTCGATGAAGCGAAGCGCGCAGAGCGAGCTCTTCTTGCGAGAGATTGGCGCGTTCTCGGGATCGGAGCAGGTTCTTCCCGACGTGATCCCTCATCCGCTGTCACCCTCCCCATGCTCCGGCGCATCCATCTCAAACTCGACCGTGTAGCCGGCGTCGATTTCAAGCTCGATTTCGCCAGGGGTCCACGTCACCCCGGCGAGAAGGTCGTCGAGCGTGATCGAGAGCGACCCGGCGATCCTCACATAGGTATCGAGCAGCGCCGTGACTTTTCCGTTCTCGATCGAGCCGATTCGACCCCCAGACACCATCGCAAGCTCACCGAGTTCTTCCTGCGAAAGCTCGGCTCGTCTCCGCCGGAGGAACAAATTGTCGGCGATCCGCGCCCTGGCTTCATACGTCAACTCTCTGGGCCGCCTTGATTTCTGCGTCACTTGGATCGCCTCCCTCGGAAGCCATGAACACCTTTCCGCAACGCGGCGACCTCCGCTTCGAGCTGCCGGTCTTCGGGCACATCGAAGCTGCCCGGAATCACGGTGGCCTCTGCCGGCGTCCAGAGGATGCCGGCAGTGAGCGCGTTTGGCGTTACCTCGAGCGCCCCAGCCAGACGAATGAAGGTGTCGATCCGGGGAAGTTTTTGCCCCAACTCCATCGGCGAAACCGAGGTGAGGCCCGTTTCCGCCCTAAAAGAAAGCTCCCACTGGCTGATGCCTAGCCGCTTCCTGCGTTCCCGCATATTGATTCCGAGTCGCCCCCTCAACTCGTCGTTCGGCGGCGTCGGCTGTCTACGTCTCATGATCCGCCCCGCTTCCTGGCGGCAGCGGCATCTGAACCACCTTCGTCGTAGCCGCCGCCGACGAGAGCATGTGAGCCAGGCCGCCAGCGCAGACCCGCGATCAGCTCGCAAGGCGAGGTTTCCACTCCTGCCGCCAGCTTGAGAATCGTGTCGAGACGAGGAACCCGCAGTCCCCGCTCTAGCTGGCTTATCTCGGTGCGATGGAGGCCGAGCAGGTAGGCGAGCTGTTCCTGGCTTAGATAGGCCAGGCGTCGGTGCCGCCAAAGCCGGCGACCAAAGTGCTCGGTAAGACGCGAGGAGTCCATCTAAGCGACCTCCCATCGGCTGCCGATTTCGATCTCGAAGCCTCCCGGCGGCGATATGTCTGCGCCGGGGAGACGGCGGGCGTCGATTTTCCAGGCCATTCCAACCAGGAGGTCGCAAGGCTCGGCTTCGACTCCGGCCGCGACCTGAACGATCGTGTTCAGTCGAGGCACCCGAAGACCACGCTCCAGCAAGCTGATCTCCGTGCGATGCAAGCCCGATCGTTCGGCGGTCACAGCTTGGGAGAGGTCCGATCGACGGCGCAGAGAAACTAGATTCTTGGCGAAGCGCCGGCTGAGAAGAGCGGTTTCTGCCTCCTCTGATCGCGCGCCGGTCACGACCGACCCCCTGGGATCAGCAGCTCGTCGTGGCTGGGCGGAGGACCAGGATGGATCAGCATGGCGACGATGGCGCTGCGCTTGCTGCTTCGCCCGCCCGAGCTCACCCACCTCTCACTGAGCTGACCCGCCACAAGGATCGGCGCTCCACCCTCCAGCTCTCGGATGCCGTGCTGCTCGGCGAGCGCCGCCGACACTTCGACCTCGCAACTCGCCCACGTCAGCAGCGTCTGCGGGTGCTCGGGATCGGCAACCGGGAACTCGATCCGCACCAGCGTCACCGGCTCGCCGATCGGGTTCCTGCCGAGCCGCGGATCATCGAGCAGCGTCCCGGACAGGATCGAGTGATTGAGCCCGCGCGGGTTGGACTCGGGGAGGCGCAGCCGACGCCGGCTACGTTCCCCCCGTTGACAAGCGCGCACGATTACTTCACCACTTTCAGGTCAAAGGCTCGCGGCTTCCGTTTGGCCCGACGGGCCAGCTTCTTTTTCGTCAGCCGGACAAGACAGTTCGCGATCGCGCCGGTGGAGCGACCGATCCCCTTTCCAATCGCTCCAGCCGTCAGGGGCCAGTCTTGTTCGTGCTCTCGCATGTAGGCGAGTACCAGGCCGTCGAGCTCACCCGGGCCAAGCCGGTTGCTTTTCTTGGGCGTGCTCATGATCTCTCGCCCGCCCCCGAATCGAGGCTGGCCAGCACTTTCTCGCAGGCCTCATAGCCCTGCTGGAACCGCTTGTTGGTCTCGACGTCCTCCGGACTTTCTTCTGCTCCGGCGAGGACCAGTCCGGCTTCGCCGTGCAGGCGCTGGAGCGTTTCCATCAGGTCATGCGGCGGCATGGTCAGCTCGACACCCTCGCGCCCCGCATCCTCTCCCCAGCCGAGATCCTGCATCAGCCGGATGTCTTCGGCGAACTCCAAGCCAAGCCGCTCGGCGGTGGCGAAGTCCTTGTCGCGCTCCAGCGCGTCGAAGAGGTCGCCTACGGAGCCGAGGTGATTGCGGACCAGCTCATAGAGCCCGTCGCGCTGCTCACTGTCGATGGTGATCGTGGTGGCGGGCACAGGTGCCCCTCCTCTCGGTAGGGCACCGAAGCCGGCCCCGATGCTGCCCCGGCGGGGGCAACCGCAGTACCGTTTCTGGTTGCATCGAAGTCATTGGCTTCGGTGCCAGGCCCCGGGGCGTTTGCGCGCCGCCGGGGCCGCTTATGTCTTGGCGCTGGCGAACCTAGCTCCGCCGCCGGGCGAAAAGCGAGGCGGAATCGGCCGAAATCGCCGTTAATCCCCGCGCATCCGCGCCATTTTGGGAACTAGTGCCCAAAATGGAGGCGATATGCGGGGGTGGTTTGATTTTCCCCCGGGAAGGCCAACCTGCCCAAGTGCAGGGGATTCGAAGTTAAGCGGCTGATGGGATTCGAACCCACGACCTTCTGCATGGCAAGCAGACGCTCTAGCCAGCTGAGCTACAGCCGCACGATGGCGATTCTATCTTTCGGGGCGCATAATTGATTCGGATGGGTTCCAACCGGACTCGGCTCGGCGCTTTGCTGATCGCGGTTCTTGCCTTGGGCTCGGTCGCGGCGACGACGGCCTGGCCGGCTGAACGAGCCCTCAACTACGGGAGCTGCGTGGCGAACCGGGGCCTCTGGGGCTGCGCCAACCCCGCTCGCGACTCGCTCGGCATCGCCTACGACGTCGCGGTCAGTCCCGACGGCCGTAACGTCTACGTCGCCGCCTCCGAACGCAGCCTGCCCTCCATCGTCGGCAACTCCGTCACCACGTTCGAGCGCGCGCCGGGCGGCCGCCTGCGGCAGCTTGGCTGCATCGCCAACCCAGCGCCTAGGTTCTCCACCCGCGACCCCCGCGGCTGCGTATCCCTCCCCCACGAGTCGCTCGCCGGGGCTCAGGATCTGGCGATCAGCCCCGACGGCCGCAGCATCTACGCGCTTACGCCGGGCGGAGAAGGCAATCCGGGGGCGATCACCGTGCTCAACCGGAGCGCCGACGGGACCCTGACCCCGCTTGGCTGCATCTCCTATGCCAGCGCCGAAGGCTGTACCGAGGTCTCTCACCACCAGGCGCACAGCCGGCCGACGGACCTCGCAATCAGCCCGGACGGGAGCAGCGTCTACGTCACCTCCTCCGGGAGCTCTGAGCAGGGGAACTTGGTTTCCGGCTCTATCACCCAGTTCAGCCGCGCCGCCGACGGAACCCTGAGCGAGGTCGAGTGCATTTCGAGCGCCGGCGAAAGTGGCTGCGCCGCCGCAGCGGTGAGCTCGCTGCTTGGTGCGAGCCAGGTCGCGATCAGCCCCGACGGGCGCAGCCTCTATGTCCTCTCCAGCGGCACGACGACTTCGGCGAAGCTCGCAATTGCCGAGTTCGGCCGCGCCGCCGACGGCCGCCTCGCCGTGACCGGGTGCTTCGGACCCGCCGCCGGCTGCTCCCCGCCATCCAAGAACTGGCTGTCTGCAGCCAATGGGATCGCGATCAGCCCCGACGGAGCGAGCGTCTACGCGCTCAGCACGAGCGCGATCGGCGTGCTGAGCCGCGCCGCCGACGGCTCCCTGGTCGAAACCGGCTGCATCACCATCCACGGCAACCGCTTTCGGAAGCCGGTGCCGGGCTGCACCGGGATGCGGCGTAACACGCTCAGCGGCGGGCAGATCGCGATCAGCCCCGACGGTGCCTTCGTCTACGTCACTAACGGGAGCGGGGTCGCCGCCTTCGCCCGCACGCCCAACGGGGCGCTCACCGAGTCCGCCTGCATCTCCGACGCGGGCCGTCGCGGCCGCCCCTTCGTACCGCGCTGCGTCAAGTCGCGCCACAATTCGCTGGGCGGGGCCAGCGGGCTCGCGGTAAGCCCCGACGGCCTCAGCGTCTACGTCGCCTCGTTCATCGCCAACTCGGTGACCGAGCTGCGCCGGGGGCCGCCTGGGGAAGCCCCTTGAGTTGGTTAGGGCTACCAATTTCTGGGTGAATCGCCGGCTCTTAGGAATCCAGCTCAACGAGGAGGTCGCGAAGGTCTAGTGGTTCGGTGACCATCGCGATCTCCTCACCGTCGGCGGAGCGCGGCCACTCCTCGCGGGGGCGGTCCCGATAGAGCTCGAGTCCGTTGCCGTCGGGGTCGTTCACGTAGAGCGCCTCGCTGACGCCGTGGTCGGAGGCGCCGCCGAGCGGGATGCCGGCCGCGGAGAGGCGGCGCAGGGCGTCGGCGAGGGAGCGGCGATCTGGGTAGCGAATCGCGATGTGGAAAAGGCCGGTGCTCCGCGCGGGAGGCGGCGGGGCCCCCTTCGAGTGCCAGGTGTTGAGGCCGATGTGGTGGTGGTAGCCGCCGGCCGAGACGAAGGCGGCCTCGTCGCCGATTCGCTGCTGCAGCTCGAAGCCGAGCACGCCACAGTAGAAGTCCAGCGCCCGGTCGAGGTCGGCCACTTTGAGGTGGACGTGGCCGATGTCGACCCGCGGATCGATCGGCTCAGACATCGCCGTCCAACGCCGCGTTGACGAGGCGGTCGGCCTCGGCGTTGTGCTCGCGGCGCACGTGGCGGATCGACCAGTGCTCGAAAGGCCGCAGCGCCCGCTTCACCTCGGCGTGAAGACCGCGCAGTGTCGCGTCCTTGACCTTGTACTCGCCCTTGACCTGGCGCACGACCAGCTCCGAGTCGCCGACCAGCTCCAGCTCGCTCGCCCCCAGCTCAGCGGCCCGCTCGATTCCCAGCAGCAGCGCCCGGTACTCGGCGACATTGTTAGTGGCGGTTCCAATCCGCTCGCCACGCTCCTCCAGCACCTCGCCATCAGCGCTCTGCACGACCGCACCGATCGCGGCTGGACCTGGGTTCCCCCGGGCGCCGCCGTCGACGTTCACCACGAGCTTCTCCAAGGCCTGTTCCTAGCCGACCGGCTCGCCGTCACGGGCGCGCTTTCCCGGGGGAACGCCCAACGCAAGCTGCCCACCGTCGTTGGCCCGCGCGTTCCACTGGCGGGCGGAGCCATCGAGCTGCTCGACCTCGATGCCCTTATCGAGCTGGAAGACGGCGCGCAACTCATCGCCCAGGTCGACCCCCCACTGGTACCAGCACAGCTCCCAGGCAACCGTGACCCGCACTTCGCTGGGTGAGCCGGCGGCGGACCCGATCGATACCTGCGGCCGCCCCAGCGTCCGCATCAGGCCAGCGACTGTGCGCGCGGCCTCGCTTGCGTTGAAGCGGGCCGCGGCACGCTCCAGCCGCCCCGAGGGCGACTCTGACGCCTCGGGCTCCGGTCGGCGACCGACGTTGGCGCCCGGCGCGGCCGGATCGACCCAGCCAAGCCGCTCGGCACGGCCGCGGCAGAGGTCGCAAACCAGCCGCGGACCATCCTTGGGGCTCATGTAGCTGCGGGTGCGCTCGCCAGCCAAAATGGTGCGGTCGCAGACCGCGCAGGTCTCGTCGGGACTCACCTCCCCCAAATTACCAGCGGCCCGATCGCCTACGCCGCCGCCTCGGTGCCGACCCCCGACTCTGCAACAACCCTTTCGGCGAGGTTGGGTGGCACTGGCTCGTAGCGCTCGAACTCGACCGTGAAATCGGCCCGGCCGCCACTGATCGAGCGCAGGTCTGGCGCGTAGTCCAACACCTCGGCCATCGGTACCTCCGCCTTGATTTCGGTCGCGGCGCCCTTCGGCTCCATTCCCAGTGGGTGCCCGCGGCGGGAGTTGAGATCGCCGATCACGTCACCGACGATGTCCCCCGGGCAGCTCACCGTCAGCCGCACGATCGGCTCCAACAGGACCGGCTCCGCCGCTTCCATCGCCTCCTTGAAAGCCATCGATCCGGCCACCTTGAAAGCCATCTCGGAAGAGTCGACGTCGTGGTGCTTGCCGTCGACAAGCCGCACCCGCACGCCCTTAACCGGGTAACCGGCGACGGTGCCGTGCAGCATCGCCTCCACCACCCCCTTCTCGACCGCGGGAATAAAGCTGCCCGGGATCGCCGCCCCCTTGATCTTGTTGACGAAGTCGAGCCCTACCCCCTCCTCCGCCGGCTCGATCTCGATCCGGCAGTCGGCAAACTGGCCGCGGCCGCCGGATTGCTTCCTGTAGCGAGCATGTGCGTCG
>DATNGU010000115.1:0-6711 GCA_035605775.1 Solirubrobacterales bacterium
CCGAGACAGCTGAGATTTCCCAATTGGATAAGAGCGGAGGCAAATCTGCTCCGCTCCAGACATCTTGAGATGGAAGGTCGAGCGGCGTCGCCCCACGAATTGGTGCCGCATGCCAAATAAGCCCCGCCTCACCTACGCAAACATCGTCTCCACCCTCGCCCTCTTCCTCGCCCTAAGCGGCGGCGCCGCCTTCGCCGCGAGCAAGATCGACTCCGGCGACATCGCCCCGGGGGCGGTTCGCACCGCCAACGTCTTTAAGCGGGCGATCACCAGCGGCAAGCTCGCGGTAGGGGCGGTGCGCAGCAACCAGATCGCCGACGGCGCGGTGGGCTCGAACCAGATCGGCCCCGGCGCGGTGGGCTCCAGACAGATCGGCAACGGCACGGTCGGTGCAAAGCAGATCGACGATGCCGCGGTCGCACCCTCGAACCTGGTGTTCCCGGTCTTCTACGCCGCCAGCCCCACCGGGGGCTCTGCCCCCGTCAGCGCAAGTTTCGATCCGTACCCGCTTGGAGACGACACTTGGATCCAGAATCCGGGACAGATAATCGTCGTCTTCGGCGCCGCGGTGGCGACGCTTGCCTACGACGGCTCGGGCTCGGGCTCCTGCCAGGTGTTCTTCGAAGTCAAAATCAACGGCCAGCAGGTGGGCGGCGGTGAAGTCTCGACCAGTTCGACCGATCTCGAGCAGGTCGAACAGAGTGTCGGCGCCCAGCCCCAGGTCGACCCGGTCGAGCCGACCGAGAACCAGCTCAGTGCTCGGATCGCCTCAAACGGCGACTGCACCCCAGACTCCACGGTCGACTCGGCCCGCTTCCGCGTGCTCGACTTCGGCTGAGCTGCGAACCCGGCCTGGGTGCGAACCCGTCTGGGTCTACTCGAGGCTGCGACGGCCGGTAAAGGCTTTGCCCAGGGTGACCTCGTCGGCGTGCTCGAGGTCGGCGCCGATCGGGAGACCGCTGGCCAGGCGGGTGACGGCCACCTGACCACGAAGTTGCTCGGCGATGTGGAGCGCGGTGGCTTCGCCAGTCGTGGTCGGGTTGGTGGCGAGGACGACCTCGCGGATCTCACCCTCCTCGACCCGGCGCAACAGCTCGGCGATCTTCAGATCGCTGGCGTCGACACCGTCGATCGGGGAGAGCGCACCGCCGAGCACGTGGTAGAGGCCGCGGTACTCGTGGGTGCGCTCGATCGGGATCACGTCGGCGGGCTCCTCGACGACGCAGATCGCCTCCTGGTCACGGCTGGAGTCCGAACAAATCCGACAGAGCGGCCCCTCGGAGAGGTTGAAGCAGCGCTCGCAGAGGCCAACTTTCTCCTTCACTTCGCGGATTGCCGCCGCCAGGGTCGCTGCCTCCTCCTCGGGGGCGCGCAAGATGTGGAAGGCGAGGCGCTGCGCGGTGCGCTGACCAATTCCCGGGAGCCGCGACAGCTGGGCGACGAGGCGGGAAAGTGGCGCCGGACCTTCGGCGCTCACGACACTGCCTCGCCCCGCTCCTCGAGGGTGGCGGGCTCGGCGCCGCGAATCAAGTCGGCAGCGCGCTCGGCCAGCGCGATCGTCGGTGCGTTGGTGTTGCCCCGCGACACCACTGGCATCACCGAAGCATCGACCACCCGCAGCCCGTCGAGTCCCTCCACCCGCAGCTCGGGGTCGACGACGGAGCCGATCGCGCAGGTGCCGACCGGGTGGTAGATCGGGAAGGTGGTCCGCGCGAGGTGGGCGCGCAGGGCGTCGTCGCCGTCACCGTCGGGGACCGTGAAGGGCTCAGCGCAGTAGGGCTGCAGCGCCGGCTGAGCACAGATCTCCTCGGTCAGGCGCAGCGCCGCGACCATCCGCGTCCGATCTGCCTCCTCGGAGTAGAAGTTGTTGCGCACGATCGGCTTCGCGGTCGGGTCTTTCGAGGCGAGCCGCACCGAACCGCGACTGTGCGGGGTGAGCAGACAGACCGAAACCCAGACCCCGTGCCCCTCGGGATCGCCCATGCCCTCGTCGACGATCTGGATCGGGGCGACGTGGAACTGGACGTCGGGCGCCGGCGCACCCGCCTCGACCCGGGCGAAGCCCCCTGACTCGGCCAGATTGGACGCGAATGGGCCAGTCTGGGAGGTCGTGAACTCCTCCAGCGCCGCCGGCTCGAGCGCCAGCAACAGGCTCTGCGGCTCGGGCGTCGTCCAGACCTCGTACGCGCACGCATGGTCGCTGAGGTTCGCGCCAACCGCCGGCTGGTCAAGCAGCGTCTCGATCTCACGCAACGCCAGGTGGTCCGCCGGGCCGACGCCCGACAGCATCAAGAGCTGGGGCGAGTTGAAGGTGCCGCCGCAGAGAATCACCTCGCGCTCGGCACGCAGCTCCTGCGACTGCCCGAGCTGCGTCGCCTCGACGCCGACCGCGCGGGTCCCCTCGAACAGAACCCGGTTGACGTGCATGTAGGGCAACACGGTCAGGTTCGGCCGCTCCATCGCCGGATGCAGGTAGGCGACCGAGGCGCTGGCGCGCATTCCGCCCCGCTGGGTCACTTGATACATGCCGGCGCCGTCCTGCTCGGCGCCGTTGAAGTCGTCGTTACGAGTCAGTCCCGCTTCGACGGCGGCATCGACGAAGGCGGGCGTGATCGCGTTGCCGGAGCGCTGGTCGGAGACCGGCAGCGGTCCACCGGCTCCGTGCCACTCCGAGGCGCCGCGCTCGTTGTCCTCCGACTTGAGGAAGTAGGGGAAGAGGTCGTCCCAGGCCCAGCCCGCCGCCCCCCACTCGTCGTAGTCGCGGCGGTTGCCGCGGATGTAGACCATCGCGTTAACCGAGGAGGAGCCGCCCAGCACCTTGCCACGCGGCAACGGGATCCGGCGACCGTTGCAGCTCTGCTCGGGTGCGGTGAAGTAGCCCCAGTCGACCTCGGTGCCGGCAAGCTGCAGGTAGCCGAGCGGGACGTGGATGTTCTCGTTCGTGTCCGGCGGCCCGGCCTCGAGCAACAGGACGCTGACGTCGGGGTCCTCGGAGAGCCGCGTTGCGAGGACGCATCCGGCGGAGCCCGCCCCGACGATCACGTAGTCGTACATGGCGTTCACATTCCCGGCAGGCCGCCCATGCCTCCCATGCCCCCACCGGTGATCCCGCCCATCTTCGAGCCGGCCAGGTCCTGAGCGGCGCGCAACGCCTCGTTGACCGCGGCCTGGACCATGTCGGCGAGCATCTCCGCCTCCTCGGGGTCGATCGCCTCTGGATCGATCGCGATCTCGCGCAGGGTCAGGTCACCGCCCATTTTCACCTTGACCATGCCGCCACCGGCGCTGGCCTCGACGACCTCATCTTTGAGCTGCTCTTGCGCCTCCAGCATCTGCTGCTGCATCTGCTGCGCCTGTTTCATCAGCGCGTTCACGTCGAAACCCCCGGGACCGCCCCTTGCCATCGTCAACCGACCTCCTCGGCGTCGAATTCGCTCTTGATCTTTTCCACCAGCGTCTCGTGATCGACCTCGCCCTCGTCGGCATCGGTCTCGGGTAGTGCCTGCTCGCCCTCGAGCACCACGTAGATCGGGCGCAACTGCTCGCCCAGGACGGTCGTCAAGGCCTCCGTCATCTGTTCCCGCTTGTCGGGTGCCTCCGCCTTGCGCTTGTTGAAGGTGTGCGCCTCCGGAAAGCCCACCGTCACAGTCCGCTCGGCGCCATCGAAAGCCACCGGCCGCGCCCCCTCGAAGGTCGCCGCCAGCGCCGGCGCGGTCTGCATCAGCTGATCGAGCACCGCGGGCCAGACACCCACAACCTGCTCCAGATCGAGTTGGCCCGCGGGTCCTGGCGACGGCGAGGGGGTGTCCGGGCTGGCGCTGGGTTTTTCGCCGGCTGAGGCTTCGTCACTCGCTGAGTCGCTGGGGCGAAAAACAGGACGCCGCGCCTGCCCGGACACCCCCTCCCCATCACCACCCGCGGGAGGATCGTCAGCTTTAGACGCTGAGGGCTCAGGCGCAGGCGCCTCTGCCGCGGGTGGTGCCGTAGGGGGGACCGCCCCTGAGGAAGCTTTAGCTACCGGAAGGGGCGGTGGGTCCCCTGCGGCGACAGGACCCGCGGCCCGGGGGGCATCCGTCCCTTGCTGCTCGAGTCTCTCGATGCGCCTCAGCAGCCCCTCGGTGCTCGGGTCCAAGTCCGGGCGGGCTGCTTTGAGCAGCGCGATCTCGACTGCCATGCGAGCGTCGTCACCCTCGCGCACCGCGGTCAGCGCCGCCGAGAGCTCGTCGATCGTCCGCACCAGCGTCGCCGCGCCAATCGCCTCTGCCTGGGCGATAAGGCGGCCGGCATCGGTCGCGGTCACGACAAAGGTGTTCGGCACCTCGCCAACCGTCTGGGTGACGAGCAGGTGGCGCAGGTGGGCGAGCAAGTCGCGGGCGAACTGGGACGGGTCGCGGCCGGAGCGAGCCATTTCCTCGACCCCGAGCAGCACCGCCTTTGGGTCCTCGGCGATCACGGCGTCGACCGCGCCGAAGAGCAACTCGGCGTCGGCGGCACCCAGCAGCTGAAGTACGTCTTCGAGCCCGACCTCGCTGCCACCGTAGGCAACCAGCTGGTCGAGCGTGCCGAGCGCGTCGCGGAAGCTGCCCGAGGCCGAGCGGGCGATCGTCGCCACCGCGCCCGTGTCGACCTCGATCTCCTCCGCCGCGGCGACCCGCTCCAGCACCTCGGAGATCTGCTCCAGGGAGGGGCGCTGGAAATCGAAGCGCTGGCAGCGGTCGGCGATCGTCGCCATCACCTTGTGCGACTCGGTGGTCGCCAGGACGAAGACCGTGTTCGGTGGCGGCTCCTCTAGCGTCTTCAGGAAGGCGTTCCAGGCCTCCTTGGTCAACATGTGCGCCTCGTCGAGGATGTAGACCTTCCAGCGACCGCCCGCGGGGGCGTACGCAACCCGCTCGCGCAGGTCGCGGACGTCGTCGACCGAGCGGTTGGAGGCGGCGTCCATCTCGATCACGTCGATCGAGTTGCCGGCGGCGATCGTCAGACACGACTCGCACTCCCCGCAGGGGGTGATGGTCGGCCCGCCACGCTCACAGTTAAGCGAGCGGGCGAGGATCTTCGCCATCGAGGTCTTGCCGGTACCACGCGAGCCGACGAAGAGGTAGGCGTGATGGACCTTGCCCTGCTCAACCGCATTGCGAAGGGTGCGGACGACGTGCTGTTGACCCACCACCTCGTCGAAAGAGCCGGGGCGGTGACGGCGATAAAGAGAGGTCGAGTCGCTGGGCGAGGACACCGCAGCCAGTGTATCTGCGGCCGGCAGCGGCCCGAACCAGGGCATTCAACCGCCGCAGGCGCTGGTCTTCTCCAGGTATGTTCGGAGTTTCAACAAGGAAAGGGAGATTTGTGAAGATCAAAATCATTGCTGCCGTAGCGCTCTGCGCCTTGGGGTTCGCTGGTGTCGCCCAGGCGGCCGGGCTACTCGACGACTCAGACCCTCAAAGCCAGCTGCTGCAACGCGAGAGGGCTCTAGTCCAGTCCATGCATGCTTCTCCAAGCGCAAGCATCAGTCGCGTGCGCCGAGGCCCGAGAGGGGCCCGGGGGCCGCAGGGGATAAGAGGACCGCAAGGGCCGAAAGGATCGACTGGTCCGGCGGGTCCCGTAGGCCCCAAAGGCTCCTTCTCGACCATTACCGTCGCCAGAGGGCCAACCATCTTCCTGAGCCCCTTTCCAGAACTTGGCGCGGTCGGGTCATCATCGGTGAACTGCCCACCAGGTTCCAGGGCGATCAGCGGCGGCTGGCAGGGCGGGGGGATCCTGGCGACCGTTGGATACAACGCCCCCGGAAGCGGTGAATGGTCCGTGATCATGACCAACAACAACGAACTTAGCTCGACCAGCTTCAATGCCATCGCGCTCTGCGCGAGTTAGCGGAAACAGAAAGTCCCATCTCTCGGCAGTGGGTCGGTTCCAAAACCGACCCACTGCCGAGACCCCTTACGGGCCGTCGATCTGTAGGTTGCGCCGGTGCCGACGCGGGCTCGCAATTGGCTCAATCCTGCAGCTTGGGTGGCCGTCGTCGCGGCGTTGTTGCTGCTGGTCTTCCCCCTCGGCTTCCCCAACTACGACACGATCTACGCGCTGGTTTGGGGACGCGAACTGGCGGAGGGCCTCAGCGCGGACCGGGGCGCCGCGCTGCCCCCAACTCCGCACCCGCTCGCCGAACTGTTCGGCCTGGTGACGACGCCGCTGGGCAGCGGCGCGATCAACCTGACGATGGTCGTCGCCTACGCCTCATTGGGGCTCGTCGGTTACCTCGTCTACCGGCTCGGCTCACTCTGGTTCGACCAGCCGATCGGAGCGCTAGCGGCCCTGATCGTCCTCACCCGCGCCCCGTTCCTCTCCAACGGCCTGCGCGCCTACGTCGACCTCCCCTACATCGCCCTTGTCCTCGGCGCGCTCGTAATCGAGACCAAACGCCCCCGAGCTGGCTGGCCAGTCCTCGCCCTTCTCGCGGCAGCCGGATTACTGCGACCGGAGGCATGGCTCTTCTCCTTCGTTTATCTCGCATATCTGCTGCTCAGCGCGGAGCGGACCGGCAAGGGCCGACCCGGCCATGGTGGAGGAGAGACGGGGGCGAGGGGCGCCCCCGTCTCTCCCGCCCTCGTCGCCTTGGCCCTTGCCGCTCCGGTCCTCTGGGCCCTCTTCGACTGGATCACCGCCGGCAGCCCGACCTACTCGTTCACCGGCACGCGCGAAACCGTCGACACGCTG
>DATNGU010000116.1:0-3238 GCA_035605775.1 Solirubrobacterales bacterium
TCCGACCACTACCGCGTCGCACTCAATCGCCATCCCGCTCTTGGTCAGGACCGCCTTGACGCGCCCGTCTCCCTCAAACGCCTCCAGCTCCTCGCCACCGTGGACCGTGATCCCCTTCGCTTCGATCGTCTGTTGGAACCAGCGGCCGGCATCCTCGCCGAACACCCGCGAGAGCGCCACGTCCTCCATCATCACGATCGTGCACTTGACGCCCTTCGCGGTCAGCGAAGCAGCGACCTCAGTGCCGATGTAGCTGCCGCCGATCAAGACCACGTGCTCCGCCGCTTCGGCGTCGGCGCGGATCGCGTCCGAGTTGCCGAAGGCGCGCAGGTAATGAATGCCCTCGTTCTCTGCACCCTCGACCCGGAGGATGTTGACCATCGCCCCGGTGGCAAGCAGGGCCTTGTCAAAAACGACCTCTTCCCCACCCTGCAGCTTGGCGGTCCGCGCCGCCGGATCGAGCGACATCACGTTGACGCCGGTCAGCAGCTCGACCCCGTTCTCCTCGTACCACTCGGTCGGATTGACGTGGGCGTCCTCTCGCTTGGCCTCGCCACGCATGTACTCCTTCGAAAGCGGCGGCCGTTCGTAGGGCGGCTCGGGCTCGCGGCCCGCCAGCAGGATCGAACCCTCGGCGCCGCGCTTGCGCAGCTCCGAGGCGCAGTGCGCCGATGCCATGCCACCGCCAACCAGGAGGAAGTCAACCTCGCGATCGGCCATCGCTCAGCCCGTCCCGTTACCGCCGGCGGCCGGCCCGAACAGCGCCTTGAGGTCGTCCTCGCGACCAGGGTCGAGCACCGCGAGCACCTCGTCGCCCACTTCGAGCACGGTGTCGGGGCCGGGCACGAAGCCCTTGCCTTCACGCAGCACCGAGATCAAGAGACTGCCTTCGGGCATCGAGAGATCGCCGACACGCCGACCGGTTACCCCCGAATCCTTGCCGAGCAACATCTCGATGATCTCCAGCTGCTCCTCCTGTAAATCGAGCAGGTGGACGAGGCCGTACTCGGGCACCTCGTGCTCAAGTAGACGCAAAATCAGATCGGTTGCGGAGACCGACGGCTTCACTCCGAGCAGGTCGAAGTGCGGCCGGTTGCGCGGGTTGTTGACCCGCGCGATGATCCGCTCGACCTCGTACTTCTCGCGAGCTACCTGGCAGATCAGCATGTTGTCCTCGTCATCACCGGTTACCGCGATCACCATGTCTGCTCGCTGTATCCCGGCCCGCTCGAGAACCCAGAGCTCGGAGGCGTCGCCGTAGGTGACGTTGTGCTCAAGCTCCTGCTCCACGGTCAAGTAGCGACGCCGGTTGCTCTCGATCACCGTCACCTCGTGGTTCTTTTCGAGCAGCTCGCGGGCCAGGTTCCAGCCGACCTTTCCGGCTCCGACGACGATGATGTACATGTTCAAGCCACCTCTCGTGGAGCGCCTTCACGAACGGCGCTCTCGAGCATGTCGATCGCAACCCGGGTCGGGCAGATCGTGTGCATCCCTTGCTGGCTGTACCACTCGGCACGCAGCGGGTCGAGGATCCGCGCGATCACCGTCGGCACCTCGTAGCGACGCTGGGCGATCTGAGCGATGACGATGTTCGTGTTATCGCCGTTGGTGGCGGCGATGAAGGCGTCGGCTTTCTCAATCCCGGCTGCCAACAGGGCGTCGGTCTCGAGGCCCGTGCCGACCGTGAAGCGACCGCCGAGATCCTCCCAGCCCTTGTCGAGGCCGACCTCTAGCCGGCTGTGGGACTCGGGATCCTCGTCAAGGCAGGAAACTTCGTTGCCCTCGCTCAGCATCGAGCGGGCGACGGAGGAGCCGACCCGCCCGCAGCCGACGATCAGAATGAACACGTCTTCACCACGGGCTGGAGTCTAGTCAGCAACGGCCGGCGCGGACTCTGGCTCGGCTGGCACTTCCGGCGGTGCGGTGAGCAGGACCTGACAGTGTGCCTTCTTCAGCACGTACTCGGTAGCAGCTCCGATCTCAGCCGGCTTGGCAGCGCCAATTCCACCAAGGGTCGCGCCGCCCCGAATCTTGCTCGGGGGCTCGGCCCCAACGACGATTGCTTCCACCCCGCCCCGCCGGGCCGCTTCGACTATCCCGGCGCCGATGTCGCGAGCCCTCGTCACCGACGCGGTGACCTTTACGTCCTCGTACTCTTCGCCGACTTCGCGGGCGCGCTCGATCGCCCGCAGCGCCTCCTCCTCTCGCTCCGGCGGCAGCTCTGCGTCAAGCGGCAGGGTCAGCGGTACCTCAATCACGTAGACGATGGCGAGATGAGTCTCGTCCACTTCGTCGTCGCCCTCTTGCTCCGCAGCGGCAAGGCGCCCAGCGGTGGCGACGATGTCGTCGTCGAGCTCGGTCCCGAATACAGGCACGAGGATGTTGCCGTATTCGACGTTGGGCGCCTGCTTGGTCAGAGCCCTCTCGGTGACCTGGACGCGCCGAGTGAGCGAAGTCCCCTCGAAGACCTTGCGGTAGACGATGTAGAAGATCAGGCCGAACAGCATCCAGCCCCCGCCTACCCAGCGCGCTCGGTCATGGAAGGCAAGAACGCTGATGAAGGCAAGGCCACTTAGCAGAGCCGCGAAGAGCGTCGGCAGGGGCAGCTGGGAGCCGCGCCAGGAAACGCTCAAGGGAACGCGGAACGGGCGACGGCGCTCAGGTTCGGAGACGCGCAACCGCAAGATCGAGAGGTGGGCGATCGTAATCGCCAGCATCGCGCCGAAGGCGTAGAGCCCCGCCAGCAGCTTGACGTCGGTTGGCAGGACGAGGCCAATCGCGATCAGGCCAGAGAGGGCGATCGCCACGTGCGGGGTCGCGTAGCGGCTATTGAGCTTGCCCAACCAGCTGGGGATCTGCCGGTTGATCGCCAGCGTGTAGATATGGCGAGAGACCCCCAGCATCGCCGTCGTCGAGGCCCAGAAAAGGACGGGAGCGGCGACCAACGCCACGACCCAGCGCATCCCGTCCGCTACCCAAGCTGGGTGGTAGGCGGAGACCACCCCCAGTACCGGCGCCTCGACAAATTCCCCGCCAAGCGCCGTTTCGGGTCCGCTTGGACCAGCGACAACGGGGACGGCCATCAGCGCGATCGCCGCCATCCCGGCATAGACGAGGGGCACCGCGACGGCGCCCACCGAGACGATCCGCTTCAGGTCTCGCGGCCTCACGTCGATGTCCGGCGCCAGGTCCGAGGCGGCCTCGATTCCGGCGTAGGCGAGCATCGCGACCACGGCGG
>DATNGU010000117.1:0-9605 GCA_035605775.1 Solirubrobacterales bacterium
CCCTCGCGTTTCAAGCACGGCAGGCGACCGCTAGGTCGCGCCAGGGCCCGGTGTCCCAGAAGCGACGCGCGGCACCCGAGGTGGAGGGCAGCACCCAGACGACCGCACCACCGATCTGCTCCGGCTGGGGTCCGTAATCGACATCGCGTTCGAGGGCGCCGCGGGCGGCGTTCTTGCCATTGAAGGCGAGCTTGGCGGGTTCGGCCGTGGCAATTCGCTCGGCGAGCCCGGCGACGTCGAACTCGACCGTGCCGACCTCCAGGTCGGAGCCGTGCAGCACCTTGCAGATGTCGGTGAGGCCGATCCCGTGCTCTGGCAGGTGTTCGAATTCAGCTGGCGCCAGCTGGACCGGCGTCAGCCCGATCTCGTGCAGGGTTCGCCAGAACCCATTGCCGGGACCGGCGTAGTAGGCCCTGGCACGCGCAGAAGCGGTGCCGGCGGCGGTGCCGCAGAAGACGACCCGAAGACCGGGGCAGAGGACATCTGGCAGGACATTGGTCACCCTCGGAAATCTAGCCGCGGGGGAAGCGCTTGCCGTGACGGCGGCCCGCCGACTAGGGTGGTGCAGTGGCTGTAAAGCTCCACCGTTGCTCGACGATGTGGGTCAAGATTGACGCCCACCCGTGCTGGCGCGTGCAGAAGGCGCTCGACGAGCAGGGGATCGAGTACGAGGTCGTCAAGGGCCCGCTGCGCTCTGGCAAGCGCGAGCAGCTCGACAGTCTCTCTGGCCAACGGAAGTACCCGGTCATCGAGTTTGAGAACGGCCACATCTACCGCGAGGAATCGGCTGACATGGCCGAGAGGATCCGCGCCGGGAAGCTCTTCGAGGGCTCAGGCCACCCTACGGCGTCTCCGTAGACGGCTCGCGCGCCAGCAACCGCAGCACCAGGCCGACGATCAGATAGGCGATGGCCGCGGCGAGGAGGATGAACTTGCAGGCAGCGAAGATCGTCGCCAAGAGGGGGAACGCGATACCAGCGCCGTCAAGGGTCAGCAGCAGGCAGATGTTCTCCAACGCGTCGAACGCGGCGCCGAGGGCGCCGAAGGAGATGGCGACCCCGCCGATCGCGGCAAGGCGGCGCCAACCTCGACTCCCGGCGAGGTCGCGAACCGCTGCAAGGGCGAGGGTGAGGAAGGTCCCGTAGGCAAGTAGGAAGCCAAAGTCGATCCAGAGCGACTCGCGCGCGGCGTCTTGGCCGTCCTCACCCCATTCGGAGAGGATCTCGTCGGTCCGGTCCTGGCCGCCGGTCAGCTCGAAGGGGACCATCCCCGGGCCGCCGGTGTCCTTCATTCGGCTCTCGGCGGGGGACATCGCTAAGAGCAGCACCAGCGTCGCGATTCCCGATGCGATCAGTCCCCGCTGGCGCGTCACACGGTGACCCTAGTGCTCAGCACAACAGAAACGGAGGCCGCGATCCCATGCCTCGCGCTTCGCAGGATCGCTGGGACGCTCGCCCAACTCGCTCTTAATGTAGGCGGGCGAAGATATGCGGGCGGCGGGTGATCACCAGCTCCCGGGGCTCTGCGAGCACTCGATCCACAATCGCCAACTCCCGCCGCGCTACATCACCGGCCTGCGGCATCTCGCGCTCTTGCTGGTTGGTTTGCTGCGCCCCCGCGGTGGTCTCACGACGCGCGGCAATCGAGAGGTCGTCACGTCTTGCGACCAGCTCTTCGGTCGGCAGGCCGGAGAACTGGAGGCGCAGCGCCACCGGCAAGCTGGGCGCGGTCGCGCTTGGCAGCTTCTGCGATGTGCGGAATGCCTCGCGCAGGTAGGGGGACCCTGGCGCGATCTCCGCGCGGTGGGCTTGAATCGGAGTCTTAGCTAGTCGGTTTTTGAAGCTCCCGGCGCGCGCGTCACCCGAAGGCGGAAATGACCAGCAGGTTGAGGTCCAGGTAAGTGGGGCTAGTCGTTGCTAGACCGCTCAGCTTGGCGGCGTTGGGCGCGACGATCCAACGGTTCGCGGACGAACTTCCGGGCAAACCACTCAATCAATCCCCAGTACGCGTCGTAGGCGAACCCGGCGATCACTAGTACCGCCAGCACGACCAAGATCAAGCCGAACGAAGGTTCCTCCATCGCGTAAGAGGATAGCCGGGAAGGAGCGTCAGTCGTCGCGGGAGCACCACTGGTAGGGGGTCCGAATGGGCCGATCCCGGAGGCGCTTCCGCTGTCGGGCGGTGCCGCGTATTCGGCTTGTTAGAGCTCCCCCACGACAGAAAACGCCCCGCCGGGGAGGCGAGGCGTTTCTGGGGTTACTACAGGGAGGAGAGATATGTATCTCTATATATGTGGATCCGTGGGAGGTAGGTGAGCCCTTGATGTGCCGCGGACGGAGTCGATGGGAGTCAACTGCGTATATGAGCGGCGCCGGACCCAACCAGGAAGATCGTTGTTCAGCCTTTCATCGGGTTTCTCACGGAATCCTTGAATCAAGATACGAACATACGTGCGATTTGTGTGTGAGGCGAGTCACAGAGCCGTGCTTGGCCGTCTCTTGGGCTGCATCGGCGATTCTTCTACCCAATTCTAAGGTGTCGGTAAACATCTGGCAAGACCTTTCTTAGGATCGTCGGATCGACGGCTGTACCGTTCCTGCGTGGCGAAGGCGCGAATAGACGCGGTTCTGGCCGAGCGCGGCCTCTTTCCGTCACGCTCGGCAGCAGCTGGCGCTGTCCGCGCAGGCGAGGTCCGTGTCGGCCAGGACGGGCCGGTCGCGCTGCGTCCCAGTCAGTTGGTCGATCCCGAGGCTGACCTCCGGGTCGACGAGGGACCGCGCTTTGTCTCGCGGGGCGGGATCAAGCTCGACAATGCGCTTGAGGCCCTTGGCCTCGACGTCAGCGGACGCGATTGCCTCGACACCGGAGCGTCGACCGGCGGTTTCACCGACTGCCTGTTGCAGCGCGGCGCCGCTCGCGTCGTGGCGCTCGACGTCGCCTACGGCCAGATCGACCTGCGCATCCGCGAGGATCCCCGCGTGACTGTGCTCGAGCGGCTCAACGCGCGCGCCCTCTCTCCAGCGGACCTGCCCTTTCGCCCGCACCTCGCCGCGGTGGACGTCTCCTTCATTTCGCTGACCAAGGTGCTGCCCGCCGTCGCCTCCTGCCTGGGCCCCGGTGGCGAGGTGCTGGCGATGGTCAAGCCTCAATTCGAGCTCGGCCGCGAGCGGGTCCGCAAGGGCGTCGTCCGCGACGCCACCGACCGGCACGAGGCGATCCTCGCGGTGGCCGCCGCTGCCGGCGAGCTGGGCCTGCCGGTGCGCGGCTTTGCTTCCTCCGGCCTGCCCGGCCCGAAGGGCAACCGCGAGACCTTTATTTGGTGCGGCGGAGAAGGCGAGGCGCTCGTCGACCTCGAGGGCGCGGTCCGCGAGGTCGACCCATGAGCGAGCGCGTAGCCGCCCTGATCACCCACTCGCACCCGCCGGCAGCAAAGGACGCTGTCGCACTCGCCGTCAGTGCAGCCCGCGAAGCTGGCTGGCGGCTCGTCGCCACCGCGGGGGAGGCCCGCAAGCACGGCGACGCAGCTGCCGGGATCGAGGTCGTCGACGCGCTCCCGCGCCAGGCGGACCTTTGCCTCGTCCTCGGCGGCGACGGCTCGATTCTCCATGCCCTGCGTCACTTTGCCCATAGCGGTGTCCCCATCTTCGGGGTCAACTTCGGCACCGTCGGTTTCCTCGCCGCAGTCGAGCGCGATGAGGCCGCGGAAGGAATGCGGCGCGCCTTCGCGGGCGAGACGGAGGCGATCGACCTGCCCGGCCTCGAGATCGAGATTGAGGACGAGCGGCGTGTGGCCCTCAACGACGTCAGCTTCATCCGCCGTCCACACGAGCGAGTCGCCGAGCTGAGCTACAAGATCGCCGGTGAGGAGGTCGGGCACGTTCGCTGCGACGGCCTCGTCGCCGCCACGCCGGTGGGCTCGACTGGCTACAACCTCGCCAACCAGGGGCCGATCCTCGCCTGGGGGGTAAAGGGCTACGTCGTCTCCTACATTGCCCCGCACTCGCTAACCGCCCGCGCCCTCGTCGTCGCGCCCAGCGACGTTCTCCACGTCGGCAACGCCGGCGGCCGCGAGCCGGTCGACGTCGCGATCGACGGTGATCATGTCGGCACGCTGGAGTCGGGAGCGGCGCTGGAGGTCGGTTTCGTCGACCGCGTCGCTTGCCTCGCCCAGTTGCCTGGGACGAGCTTCTACCAGCGCATACGCGAGAAGTTCGGTCACTTAGCGGTCTAAGGCCGCCTGACCGGCGCATCTCGGCGTCCTCGTTCGCTTACGTGCGGAGCACGCTGCGCTCCCTGCGTCCTTGATCTGCTTGCTCAGGCGGCCTTAAGCCGAAGTGGGTGGTTATCTAGGGTGTTCGCCGATGGAGCGCAAATGGTGGACCCTCCTCCTCAGCTCGATCGCGACGTTCATGTTGCTGCTGGACATCACGGTCGTCAACGTCGCCCTGCCCGACATCCAGCGCGACCTCGACGCCAGCCTCTCCAGCCTGCAGTGGGTTGTCGATGCCTACTCGTTGATGCTGGCCGTCTTCCTGCTGACGGCGGGTTCGTTGGGCGACCGGTTGGGTCGCCGCCGGGTCTTCTCGCTCGGCCTTGGCCTCTTCACCTTCGCCTCTTTTCTCTGCGGAATCGCCGGCGATCCGACCCTGCTTAACCTGGCGCGCGGCCTGCAGGGGGTCGGTGGCGCCGCGATGTTCGCCACCTCGCTCGCCTTAATCGGCCAGGAGTTCCACGGCAAAGACCGGGCGACGGCATTTGGCGTCTGGGGCGCGACGGTCGGCGGTGCCGTCGCGATCGGTCCCCTGGTCGGCGGCCTGATCACCGAGCATTTCGGTTGGGAGTGGATCTTCTTCGTCAATATCCCGATCGGACTGATGGCGATCGCTCTGACCGAGGTCAGGCTCGTAAACGTCGCCGCACAGGATCCGCAGCGGATCGACCTGCCCGGGCTGGCTACCTTCTCCATCGGCCTTTTCCTGCTCATCTTTGGCCTGATCCGCGGCAACCCCGAGGGTTGGGGCAGCCCGACGATCGTCGCGTCGCTGGTGGCGTCGGCGCTGTTGCTTTTCGCCTTCTTCGTGGTCGAGGCGCGCAGCAGCCACCCGATGCTCGATCTTGGCCTTTTCCGAATGCCGGCCTTCAACGGTGTCTCCGCGGTCGCCTTCGGCCTCTCCGCGGGGATGTTTGCGATGTTCCTTTACCTGACGATCTACATGCAGGGGGTACTGGGCTCTCGCCGCTGGAGACGGGATTGCGGTTCCTGCCGCTCACCGTTCTCTCCTTCATCGTCGCGCCGATCTCCGGCAAACTCTCCCACCGGGTGCCGATCCGCATCCTGGTCGGGGTCGGCCTGGGTCTGGTCGGGGTCGGTTTGATGCTGATGCACGGCCTTAAGCCGGATTCAGACATCTCAGCACTCTTGCCCGGCTTCCTTGTCGCCGGTATCGGTATAGGCGTAACCAATCCAAACATCGGCCAGGCGGCGATCGCCGTTGTCCCCGCCGCTCAGGCGGGCATGGGCTCTGGGATTAACACCACCTTCCGCCAGGTCGGGATCGCCACCGGCGTCGCATCGCTCGGTGCGGTCTTCCAGTCCCGAGTCGACTCGAGGCTTTCCGGTCTACTTCCAAACGGTCCCGATGGGCTCGCCGAAGCCGTCGCCTCGGGGGGCTCGCGCGCTGCGGCGGGGTTTGCTTCACCCGGCCAGCGACCAGAGGTCATGCATGCCGCCAAGGTGGCCTTCGTCAGCGGCTTCAATGAGATCCTCCTAGTTGGCGCAATCCTCTCCTTCATAGGCGCCGCCCTCGGCTTCGCGTTAGTGCGCTCCTCGGACTTCATCCAATCTCAACCACAGGCCGAAGCCACGGAGCCCGTCCCGGCTTAGGCTCTCTTCGCGGGGGTGGCGTCGATCTGGGGGACCACCCCGAGGAGGCGGCGGAGCCGCCCCCGCAGCGGGTGGTGGAACCAGATCGGCGACAGGACCCGCCGCGCCGACTGCTAGAAGGAATACGTGCTCCGCGAGCTTCGGATCGAGAACCTGCTCCTAATCGAGCGCGCCGAGCTGCGACTGGGTGAGGGCCTCAACGCAATCACCGGTGAGACCGGCGCCGGCAAGACCGTCTTAGCCCACTCGCTCGACCTGCTCATGGGTGGAAAGGCTCGGCCGCAGATCGTCCGCCCCGGTGCCGAGGAGGCCTGGGTCGAGGGGGTCTTCGACTTGCCGGAGGGGCTACTGGCCGAGCCTGAGCTGGCGGAACTCTCCGAGCGACTCCCGGAGGGGGTGGAGGAGATTGTGTTGGGTCGCCGGGTCTCCGCTTCGGGACGCACCGCGGCTTTTCTAGGAGGACGCGCCGCTTCCGCCGCCGACCTGAAGCTGTTGGGGGGAAGGTTGCTTGCCTTCTACGGCCAGCACGAGCACCGCAAGCTCACCATCTCGTCGGCCCAGATGGAGGTGTTGGACGGTTTCGTCGGCGGCGATCACCTGGCGCTGCGAGAGCGCTATCGCGACGCGTACCGCGAGTGCGTGCGCCTCGAAACGGAGCTGGCCGAGTTGCGTGAGCGTGACGGCTCCCGCGAACGCGACCTCGACCTCTATCGCTACGAGCTGGCGGAGATCGAGGAGGTGGCACCCGACCCCGCCGAAGGGGCGGAGCTGGAGGCGGAGCGCCAGCGGCTGCGCCATGCGGAGGGGTTGCGCGAGGCCGCGAGCGGGGCCCTTGCCAGCACCGCCGGGGCAGATGAGGACGGCGGCGGCGCAGTGAGCGCCCTGGCCGCGTCCGACGCTCTGCTGCAAGGGGTCGGCGGGGTCGACACCGAGCTCGATGCCCTGGCCGAGCGGCTCGGCGCGCTGGCGATCGAGCTCGGGGACGTTGCCGGCGAGCTGCGCGGCTATCTGGACGGGGTCGCCGCTGACCCTGTCCGGCTCGCCGCGGTGGAAGAGCGCCTCGCCGCGATCGACCGATTGCAGCGCAAGCACGGCGGCACCGTCGAGTCGGTGCTTGCCCACGCCGAACGCTGCAGGGCCGAGATCGGGCGGCTGGAGGGCTCCGAGACCCGCGGCGACGAAGCGCAGGCAGCCCTTGCCGAGGCCGAAGCCCGGCGCCAGAAGCTCGGCAAGCAGCTGAGCAAGGGTCGAGCGGCGGCCACCAGGCCGCTGCGCGAGCGGGTCGCGGAGGAGCTGGAGCGTCTGGCGATGCCAGGTGCGAGCCTCGAGGTTGAGCTGGAGCCGCACCCAGAGGGCTTTGGGCCCAACGGGCGTGAGGCGATCGAGCTGCAGATCGCGCCGAACCCCGGAATGGAGGCGGCGCCGCTGCGCGATGCGGCCTCCGGCGGTGAGCTTTCGCGGGTGATGCTGGCGCTGACGGGTCTCGGCGAGGGGGCGGGGGCGAGCACGTTGGTCTTCGACGAGATCGACGCCGGCGTAGGCGGCAAGACCGCCCGCGTCGTCGGCGAGCGCCTGCGAGCCCTTGGCGAGGGGCGTCAGGTCCTCTGTATTACTCACCTGCCACAGGTCGCCTCTCTGGCCCCGACTCACTTCCGCCTAGAGAAGGATTTGGGGGGCGACCGCGCGATCGCCACCGTAGAGCGACTCGACGGCGAAGGGGTCGTCGAGGAGATCCGGCGGATGCTGGGTGGAGAGAGCTCCGACGAGGCGGCCGACCGCCACGCCCGTGAGCTGCTCGCCGCCGCTTGAATCTCCAAGCTCCCGGAGGGACGTGCCGCTTGTTAGAGGCCGCTATGGGTACTCAACTCGAGGCACGTCATCGCCATGGCGGGTACCCTCGGGTGGTGGCTACCGCCAGTCGCCGTCGCTTGCCTGCGTTGCTGTCGCGTCGCAACGGGGTGTCCGACGAGGGGGCGCTTCACGGCACCGCGCGGCTCGGTCGTCGCACCAAGGATCTGGTCAAGCGCTTGCGTCCCGGCGACATAGCCGTAATCGACCACCTCAACATCGACCGGATCGCCGCTGAAGAGCTGATCGCCGCCGGCGTGTGCGCGGTGGTCAATGCCTCCGAGTCGAGTGACGGCCGTTACCCGAACGCTGGTCCGCTGCTCCTCGTCCACGCCGGAGTGACGCTGGTGGACGTCGCGGGTGCCGACCCCTTCGAGCAGCTCGAAGACGGCGCCGAGGTGACGATCGCGGCGGGCGCCATCAGGGTCGCCGGGGGCGAGGTTTTGCGGGGCAAGGTGCTCGGGGCAGAAGAGCTGGAGCGGCGCCTCGCCGAGCAGCGCGACCGGATCGACGAGGCGCTGGCCGAATTCGCCGAAAACACGGTCGCCCACGTCCGCCAGGAGACCGACTTGCTGACCGGGGCAATCGAGTTTCCGCCGACCCGCACTTCTTTCCGCGACCGCCAGGTGCTGATCGTCGTCCGCGGCGACCGGCATCGCCGCGACCTGAAAGCGTTGCGTGCCTACATCCGCGACGTCCGGCCGCTCGTCGTCGCCGTCGACGGTGGCGCCAACGGCTGCCTCGAGGCCGGCCTCAAGCCCGACGTCATCCTCGGCGACATGGACTCGGCCGGCGACGAGGCGCTGCGCTGCGGGGCCGAGCTGGTCGTCCATGCTTATCCGGACGGGCGGGCGCCGGGCCGCGAGCGGCTGCTGGAGATGGGATTGGACCACATGCTGGTCCCCGCCGCCGGGACCAGCGAGGACGTGGCGATGCTGATGTCCTACGAGAAGGGGGCGGACCTGATCGTCAGCGTCGGCGCCCACTTCAACCTGATCGAGTTCCTCGACCGCAAGCGGGGCGGTATGTCCTCGACCTTCCTCACTCGCCTGCGGATCGGCGAGAAGCTGGTCGACGCAAAGGGGGTCAGCCGCCTATACAACCCACCGTCTACCTTCGCTCCCGCCGCCCTCTTCCTCGTCGCCTTCGCGGTTCTGCTGACGATCGTCGTGATCACCTCGCCGGCGCTCAGCGATCTGGTCGAGCTGTTCTGGCTGAAGATCAAGATCTGGCTTGGTTTGTAGTGGTCGCCGCGGTGACCGTCTAGCCTTCCCCGGCCGATGGGTTACAGCGCCCGCTACCACGCCATGTCGCTGATCGCGGTCTTTCTTGCATTGGCGATCGGGATCCTGATCGGCGCCGAGTTCGGCGGCGACACGCTGTCCAACACCCGCAAGGACCTTGAGCACAGCCTCACCGGCAACCTGCAGGACGCCCGCGAACAGGCCGAGGAACTGGGCGGCGAACTGGGACGGGCCAACGAGTTCTCCAGTCGTGTCTACCCCGTCCTGGTCCGTGATCAGTTGCGCGGTCGGCGAATCGGCCTGGTCGCCTTCGGCGACCTTTCAGGGGACGTCTATGGCGCGATCGAGGGCGCTCTGGCTCCAACCGGCGCGCGCCTGGTCGGGGTGGGGGTGGTGCGCGAGCCGGTCGACACGCGTGGCCTCGCCGCCGATCTCGCCAAAACCCGCTTCGCCGATCTTGTCCGCAACCCGGACACCCAGACCGAGCTCGGCGTGGGCCTCGGTCGACAGCTGGTCCGCGGCGGAACCCTGCTCGAGCCGGTGCGCAGCCAGCTCTTCTCGCGAGCAAGCGGCAACTTCGGAGCCCTCGACGGGGTGATCGTCGTCCGCGATCAACCGCAGGAAATGGG